>JAUSEO010000027.1 GCA_030651515.1 archaeon
GTGGCTCGACTCGTAAAAAAGCTTGAAGAGGCTTGAAATGTCCTTGACCTCAATTATTTCAACAGCATTGACGAGGTCAGTGCAGCCTTTTATCTGGCTCATGGACAGCTTTTTGGCCTTCAGGACATGCCTGACAAACCCTTTCCAGGCGTTGACAGAAAAATCCCCAACCATTCCAACACATGCAACCCAGTCAAGGTCAGACAGGTCAGTGACTTTGGAAAAAAGGTCAAACACGAGTTTTGAGGTGGCGTACTTGCTTGGCTCGATTTTTTTCGACAATTCCGAAGCCTTGACAAAAACAGTTTTTTTTGATGACAGGTCATTGTAGACTTTGTGGTGGTCAATCACGAGTATTTCAGCAAATTTTTCAATCGGCTTGAATTCTTTTGGGCCCTGGTCAACTGCCAGGTCAAGGGTAATGAACTTGTTTATCCTGTTTTGCCTCAGTTTTTTAACGGTTTCCTGTTCAATTGACACCTTGCGCTTTTTCTGTGTAATAACCAGGTCCGGTGGGCTGCCCCGAAGCCTTTCAATTGCACGCGCACATATCACGGCTGCAGATATTCCATCGGCATCAGAGTCATGAAGGACTGCAATCCGGTCGGATGGGCCAAGGTCTCTGGCAAAAGAAGTGAATTCCTCAAGCTTTTTTTTATCCACGAAAGAAGAAATGGCCTTTAGGGTATATAAAAATTACCACTGGTTTTTTTGGTTTTAGGGGTTTTGTTCAAAAAAAACACCCTGTTTGAAGGCCTTAAGTGAAAACTATAAATACCAAAATAACTGTCTTGTAGTAGTGGAAACAATTGGATACAGCCATGCAAATTCCAGGGGAAACAGGTATTTCCTCCACAGCCAGGTAATGAAAAACGGGAAAACGCTTTACTTTTTCTCAAAAAAAGGGGAAAATGGAGCCTTGCTTCCACCAGGCTATAAAGTAATTGAGAACCAGAAAACAGGGCTGCCTTTGCTCAAAAAAAAGTGAAATTTTTAATATAATGCTGGTATACATTTGACATACACTTTTTCTTGCGGTGAATTGCTTTGGGAAAGATTTTTGACCTGACAGAACACGTGAAGGAAGAAACCGAAACCGCCCTCAAAAAACTCGGGGCACGGGCTTTTCATGCCGACCTGCGGGTTGAACTGTTTGAGGGAAAAGGCGCATCAGCGCTCAACGGCACGCCAAAAGGCGCGGAAGAGGATTACTCCGCAACAATCGGGGCACGCGTGTACTCTTGTGGCGGAAAACTCGTTGCAAGCGGTTTTTCAGGCAGCATCCTTGGTTTAAAGGAACTCCAAAAACCCTCAAAAGTTTTCCATGAACACCTGGCACTTGCCATGCGGCTTTCAATGCACAACCTTGAAAACAAGAAAAAGTTTGTCAAAAAACACCCAATCCTTGCACAGGGCGTTGAAAAAATTGTTTTTGAAAAAATAGGGGTTTTCCGCGAAACCTTCAAAGCCCCGTGCAAAAAAAACCATGAAGACGTTTCACTTGAAGAAGTTTTAAAACGCGCTGAAAAAAACTCAGCCAAACTGGCT
>JAUSEO010000031.1 GCA_030651515.1 archaeon
TGTTGTCATTCGACCAAGTGTCATCAACAATCAGATGAGTTTCATAACCGGCCATAAAAGGCATTGAAACACTGCTGACTTTCAATGCTTCAAAAATCGAATTTTCACCCCTCGGCCTGTGAGTAACATCCCTTCCAGACCCGCTAAGGTATCGTATGTCTGGAGCAATTGAGCCAAAAAAATAATCGTCAATATTTTCAAACTTTGAAATAAAACCCCTTTTTGAAAGCTTTTGCAAAACCAAGTTTGCAATCCAAGCATGTGCGAATAAGCCAGCCATACAATCCACTTTACTTCAGCATTAACTAAATGCTTTTGGTTCAGTGATAGAAGTAAAAAAAAATCATTTTTGGAATAGTCTTCCCTAATTTTGATTCAACTTTTTATTTTAGTCAACTTGGCACGAACTCCAACCCATTTTTGTGGCAAAATGCTTTCTTTATTGCCTGCTCAAACTTTTTCTTTTTGGCTTGCGCGTAACGCAAACAGAATGCCTTATTGAAGAAAACAACTTTATCAAAGATTGTTCGTATAAATATCCTATAGCTGGCCGTAAATGCACCATCTTTGCGATGTTTACCGCCAGAATAATTTTTGTATATGTTGCCTGTAGTTAATATACCAACTGATTCAAGTGATGCTTCCAAACTTTTCAGAAATTCTCTGTGTTCTTTTTCCAAAAACTCAATCTTTGAAATACCTATGGAAAAATCTGCAAAACAATCGGGAACATATCTAACTACAGAAACTTCTGAGGCCAAATATCCATCAAGGAACGCGACCTTTGATTTTTTTGATGAATTTGAAAGCCACTGCGGCAATGTATACGGAATAGTTACTTTATCTCCTACAGGCGCGCCCAAAGCAGCAAAGAATCGAACAACCGCCCTGTCATAGCAACGGACATTATATGAGTGACCCCACTCGCCACCCTCAACAATTTGTGTTTTTCCATTTGCAAAATAAAATATTTTCAGTAAGTCAGAATGCCACAAATCAACATCGTTCTTGTCCGAAGATATGAAAGCGACCGTGTTGAAGCGAACATCAATTCCTCCATCGCCAAACAATGTGCCAAGAATATTGAAAATAATTTTACTATCTTTATGGTTTTCATAAAAAGGGAGAAGCCCTATAAGCTTCAATTTCTCAATGGTTTTGAGGGATGGTGGAATCGCACGCTTTGGGCCTTTAGTGTGCCACCATCTTACCTGCCCCTGTTTTATGCCAAGAATTTTGGCGGCTTTCTTGTAACCTATTTTAGAGTTTTCTTCGACAAGCTTTTGATATTCAAAGTATTTCTTGCATGAGAACTGCTCCCGTGGAGAATAGGTGTTAATTATGTCCTGCTCACCAATAATTGACTCCATTACAGGAAAACAGTTTTGAGCACTATATTCTTTTTGGAGGTTCATTTCCGGTGCCGTCATTCTTCATCACCGCGTTCAGAAAAGTTTTGCAAAATCCAGAGTTCTCTGCCACTTAGAGACTCGTAATCGATTTCTTGCAGGTTTTTTAGCGCAATTATTTCCTCTTTTGTTAGAAGAGGAATTTTTGGTTCTTTAAAAAATCCCATTTACACCACCCCCGGAAAAAGGAATTTTTTCTGGAGACGCCTTGGCGCTGCGGAGGCATTAAATCCTTTAGGCGAAGCTATGCGGAGCCGACCCGGAGGGGAAAGGTTTAAGCCGACCGCAGCGCAGTCGTAAGAAAAAATTCCGAGGAGGTGGTGATGAATTTTAAAAAAGAATCGTATAGTAAGATTACTATGGAGTTTATTAGAAAAAAAGCAATGTATGAAAAGACCTCAATTGGAATTGAAAGCAAATATCTTCCATTGAGTCTTCAATATTCCAGCACAAAACCAGTTTATGTAAAGGAAACAACGTATTTCAAAAAAGGAAAAAGAGTAAAAAGAAAGGCGTATAAAAGAAGAAAACCAAGAAAAAGGCTCTAAAAAATCAGACAAACTGTTTTGCCAATTCTTTTTCTTTGCACAGTATAAGCAATTTGTCAAATCCGGAAATTTTCTCTGCATTTTTGCTTTTAGACTTAGTCACAATTTTGTGCTCCGGTGTCAGAGAAACAGTTTTGTCTCCTGCTTTTATGTCAACAACTTTTCCTTCATAAGGCCTTTTGTTCATCGAGTAAACTTTAGATAAAACAACTTTGCCGTCTTTAAAACCATAAGTGTAAACTTCTTCTTGTTTTGGAAGCACGATTGCCTCATACCCTTTCTCGTGTTTCTCAACAAGTTCAGGATATTTTGAAGAAATTTCAGCCCATAGATTTTCAAAAGAGATTTTTTCTTCAACACCATTTCGCGAAATGACGAATGATGCTTCGACAAATGATTGAAGTGGGTCATGTCTCACGTCGCCAAGTAGCGCTCCTGCGCGTGCACCGGTTGCGTCAAGGAATGGCGCAATTTTTTTTGAATTGTTGTCAACCAATAATTTTGGAACGCCGCCGGTCGACTTGGTGCGGACCTGTGAGCCAAGCGCAAAGCCAATGAACAGCAAAACGCCTACAATTAGTGTTGCTGCGTATACAACGTCCGGAATCCAGCCGAGTTTCCAGAAAACAAAGCTAAGCAAAAGCCACGCCATCGGAAAAACAAGGCTTACCAGGCGCATGTTGTCTTCCTGTGCGCGGGCTTCAAGTTTTCCTTTTTCAACAATTTTTTTCCCCTCGCCTGCGGGAACTTTTCTTATGCGCGGAGTGTTTGGGTCCTGGTGGTTTGGGTAAACGAGAATGTCCTGAAGCTCGCTTACAGGGAGAATCTCTGCCATGGCCTGTGCAATAAGGCTCTTTCCAGTGCCAGGGAGGCCGACCAAAAGCACGTTTCTTTTCTGTGCGGCAGCCTTTTTTATTATCTCAACCGCTTTTTCCTGGCCCACAACCTGGTCAACAAGCTTTCCCGGCACGGGTATCCTTGAAGTGTTTTCAAAAACGTTCCCAACAACAGGCTTTCCGGGTGCCTTGTTTTTTTTCTCGCGAGCCATAAAATACTCATTGCCTTGTAATAATTAATAAAGTATTCTGGTACAAAAAAAAGCGTTAAAACGTTTTGTCTGCAGATTTAAACTTTTTGCCACCCTATTTGTTGTCTTATGGAAAAAATAAAAGCCGTTTTTTTGGGAACCGCCGCCTCCACCCCGACAAAGGACAGGGGCTTGTCAAGCGTGGCACTCAAGCGCAAAGGCGAATGGTTTTTGTTTGACTGCCCTGAAGGCACGCAGCGGCAAATGCTCAGCTGTGGCGTTTCAATGCTAAAAATAAAAAGCATTTTCATTTCGCACCTGCACGCAGACCACGTGCTTGGGATACCCGGCCTCGTGGCGACAATGAGCATCCACCAGCGGGACTACCCGCTCACGATTTTCGGGCCCAGTGGAATAAAAAAAATGGTGATGCAGGCAATACACGCCTCAATCATGAACGTGAATTTCGAAATACGCTTTGTTGAGCTTAGGAAAGGCACCTGCATTGAAGGCGAAGATTATTTTGTCCGGAGTTTTCCCTTGAGGCACGAAGTGGAATGCTTTGGCTTTGCATTCAAGGAAGAAAACAAGCAAGGCGAGTTCCAGCGCCAAAAAGCACTCGGCCTCGGCATACCAGAAGGGCCGCTTTGGGGAAAACTCCAGCGCGGAGAAGCAATAGACTTCAAGGGAAACAAGGTTTACCCAAAACAGGTAATGGACGAATCAAAAGCCGTTGAGGGGAAAAAAATCAGCATCGTGTTTGACACGCGCCCAACAAAAAGTTACTATAACGAAATAAAGGAATCAGACCTGCTTATACACGAGGCCACCTTCAGCGAAGAACTGCTGTCGCGTGCGATAAAAACAAAGCACTCAACCGCACGCGAAGCAGGAAAAGTAGCAGCTGAAACAAACTGCAAAAAACTCGCACTAACCCACCTCAGCGCCCGCCACAAGGATGAAGAAAAACTCGAAAACGAGGCAAGAAAAGAATTCGGAAACGTGGTTGCTGCAACCGACTTTCTGGAAATCGAGCTTTGACGGCGTTTGCGCCCTGAAACGCAAAATTAATATTTAACCGGTGACTAATTTTTTCTTGGTCTTTGAAATGATTGCCGTGGTTATGGCTGCAGGAAAAGGGGTGAGGCTTAGGCCCGTGACTGACAGCGTGCCAAAAGCAATGATACCCATTGCAGGAAAGCCATTCCTTGAATATTTGCTTTCAAACCTTGAAAAAGCCGGTTTTGAAGAAACACACTTAATTGTCGGGTACAAAAAAGAATTGGTTGAAAAGCATTTTGGCGAAAAATTCGGAAAAATGAAGCTCAATTATTTTGTGCAGGAAAAACAACTTGGAACCGCACACGCGCTAAGCCTTGTTGAAGATTTTGTTGAGGGGAAATTCGTTGCACTCAACGGGGACGTCATTGTAAGCACTGCCACCCTGAAAGAACTGAGCCAAACGGATGAATTTGACATTACAGACATAATCATCCTGATACAGGAAGTTGAAGACACGTGGAGGTACGGGTGCCTCAAAATACAGAATGGCAAAGTAATTGACATCATAGAAAAGCCATCGCCGGGACAGGAGCCAAGCAAAAGCGTTTCAATGGGGGTATACCGGTTTGACAAACTCATTTTCAGTGCAATCCGTGAAACCGCCCTGAGCGAGAGAAACGAATTTGAACTCGTTGACTCGATAAAAAAACTCATTCAAGCAGGCGGAATAGTCGTGCCGAAAAAATACATCGGCCCATACGTTCACCTTGGGGACATAGAGGACCTGCAGGCGGCGGAAAAAACCCTGCCGCAAATACAATGAATTACACGCACTAAGTCCTGAATGAACTGCCTTTCTCCAGGATAACCGGCTTTGTTTTCAGGATGCTTTTCTCTATGCGCGCCTTAAAGTCAAGCGGGTTTGCCTTAATGGAGTCAAAAGTGTTGTAATGCATCGGAATGACATAGTCCGGCTTCATTGTTTTCACGGCCCTCACTGCATCCACTACGTCCATTCCCATGCCGCCCCCAATCGGGAGAATCGCGACATTTGCCTTGACCTCGCTAAAATTATCCATCAGGGCGGTCTTGCCGGAAAAAAAAACGCTTTCACCATCCCTGCTTGCAATAAAACTGAGCGGGTAAAAACACCCGGGGCAATGCGCAGGCAGAACGCGGAAATCCACTCCACGCAGGGAAAAAGAATCATTCACCCGAACCGCTTTTTTCAGGTGAGGGACAACATCAAGCTTATCAAGTGCCGAATCATGGGCGATTATAATGCAGTTATCCCTCTCCGCAAAAAAACGCAGGGCCTTTGAATCAAAGTGGTCAAAGTTATCATTTGAAATGACGGCCACATCGCTTTTACCGACATCCTGCTCTTTCACTGCACACGAAACAATCCGCTTCATGTGCTTTCCGGACAAATCAGTGTTGATGAAAGGATCAAACAAAACGCTTGTTTTTCCGAAACTCACGCGGAAAAAACAGTGACCAAAATACTCTATTCTCATCAAACAACCAGTTCTAGCATAAAGTGAGCCTAGTAAAGTAAAGTTTTTGCGGAATATAAAGGTTTACCTGATAGCCAGGAGAAAAGGATTTTAACCAAAAACACCCGTATTATTTACATGAAAAACCTGCTTGCAGTAATTGCAATCGCATTTTTTTTTATGCCGCTTTCAGTGCACGCACTGGAAGTAAGCACCCACCTTGTTGAAATAGAAGTTGATGATGACGGGTTTGCAAGCGTGTCTGAAAAATACAACCTCGACTTTGAAACCACACGCGAAGTGCTTGAGTTCAAGGAAAACGCGACGCGGAATTCCTCAAGCCTCCTTGCATGGCAGTCAGACTACAATTTCTTTTACCCGCGCATCGGGCAGGTAGTGCAGAACATTATTGAAAAATCCTCTGTTGCATACGAAGAGGAAACGCGCACGCTTTTCCTGAGCTACTCTCTTGCAAACAGGTTTGCACAGATATCCAAAGAAGAGCCAAGGCAGACAATCTGGTCAGTGCCGGCAAAAAACCTGCTTGCATTTGAAGTCGAAGGGCTCATACTCATACCTGAAAACACTTCAGTGAAAATCAGCATTCCACAAAACGCGGAAATAATTTCACTCGAGCCGACAGCAGGCATAAGAGTGGAAAACAACAGCGTTTTCCTAAGCGGAATCAGGACAAGCTCGTTTAAGCTTGATTATTCAGTGCAAAAACCGCTTTCCTCGACTTTCAACATATTAGAGGCGCTGCGGGCATTTGCTTCAAGCACGCCAAACTTTATCCTCTTAGTCATTGCACTTGTGGTTGCAGCACTTATTTACACTAAAAGAAAAACAGTCACAGAAAAAATAGAGGATTATGTTGTAAAGCATTCAAAGCTTGAACCATCAAAGCCTGAAGAAGAAATAGACCTAGAAGCCTAAGCTCTTTTTTCTTAAAACCCGGAACTCTTTTATCCTGCCCTGGATGACAGAGTCAAAAGAAATCCGAAGCTTCAAAAGCAGGTTCTGGACACTGAAATCATCCGTGACAACCTTAACTCGCTTTCTTTTGGACTTGAAGTCCAAGGCAAGGGCAAGAAGTGAAAAATCGGCTTTTGAAAGCCTAAAACCAATGTTTGCGGCCAAATCAGTTATTTTCTGCAGGGCGTCCGAGCTTGGGTCAATTATATGCAAAAAATTGTTCTTCAAGGCGTTGTCCAAAAGGGCGCGGCTGCGGAAATCCCTTATCTCCATGGCTACAAGGGACGTTGTAACGTACTTTTTGCCGGGAATAAATGCAAACTGTTCGTCGTTAAGCAAAACAGCCGCGTCAATTAAATAATACGTCATAATAAATATTTTAACAAAACAAAATAATAAATAACCTTTAAAAGAGCCAAAAAAAGAGTGTTTTTGCTTGAACCTTGAAAAAACGGTGTTACAGTTAAGCGATATTGAACGCAAAACCCTTACGGCAATAACCCTGCAAAAAAAGGCATTCAAGGACATTGCACAAGAATCAGGAGTGCACGTGGACTCAGTCAGGCGCGCACTCCAGTGGCTCTCCCAAAAAGGGCTTGTGGAACTGCTTGAACAAAAAACCACCGTGTTCCAGGCAAACGAAGCAGGAGAGCTTGCTGAAAGAAAAATGCTGAACATTCTTTCAGCCGGGAAAAAAACCATTGATGAAATGAAAAAAGAACTCGGGGAAAAAGAACTGAGTTTTTGCCTTGGAAAACTCAAAAAACTCAACCTCATCTCAATTGAGGAGGGTGCAATCAGCCTGACAAGCGTGGGGGAAGAATTCCTGTCAGACGAACTGCCTGAAGAAAAACTCGTGGAAAAAATTGTTGAAAAAGGGACAAGCAGCCTTGAAGGGCACGAACAGGAACTCTTAAAAGAACTCGTCAAGCGCGGCATCGTGGAGCAAAAAGAAATTGCACAGGTAAGCGCAGGCCTGACTCCTGAAGGTGAAAAAGCAAAACAGATGCTTGGCGCGGTTTTGGAACGGCACTTCAACATTTTGGACCCTGTACCGGAAATTTTTGCTGGAAAAAAACAGCCATACCAAAAGTTCCTGGAAACCATAAAAAGAAAACTCTCCGAAATGGGTTTTGAAGAAATGCCCGAACGGCTTATTACCCAGGAGTTTTACAATTTTGACGTATTGTTCCAGCCCCAAAACCACCCCGCGCGCACATGGACAGACACTTACAGGCTCAAAAAGCCCATGCAAGGAAAATTGCCGGACAAGAAAAAAGTGAACGCAGTCAAAGCCGCGCACGAAAACGGTGGAAAAACGCTTTCACGCGGATGGGGATACGCGTGGAGCGAAGAAATCGCCTCCCGCTTAATGCCTAACGCCCATGGGACAAGCGCTGACGCGCGAAAAATGATTGCAGGTGTGACGCCCCCTGCAAAATTCTTTGTCGTGAACAGGTGCTTTCGCCCGGACGTGCTGGATGCGACGCACCTGCTTGAATTCAACCAACTTGACGGGTTTATCGTCGGAGAAGGGTTGAACTTTCCAAAGCTCCTTGGCATACTGAAAGACTTTGCACAAGAAATCGCAGGCGCTACAGACGTGAAATTCATACCTGACTATTATCCATTCACAGAACCCAGCTGCGAACTTGCAGCAAAACATCCAGAAGTAGGCTGGATAGAAATTGGGGGCGCAGGAATTTTTAGGCCCGAAATAACAGAAAATTTGGGAATTAAAGGCCCAGTATTAGCTTGGGGACTTGGAGTAGATAGGCTTGCAATGATTAAACTGAAAATAAATGATATAAGACAAATATTTTCTGACGATTTAAAATGGCTAAGAAACAAATCTTTAAAGGATTTATAAAAAAAGTGAAAAAAATGGATAAACAGGAAATTTCAAAAGAAACTCTACAAACCTTATACTGGGATAAAGAACTTTCTCTTAAAAAAATAGCCAAAGAATTTGGAATGAAATCCCCAAACGGCATAGTTTATCACATGGAAAAATTCAAAATCCCCCGAAGACCATCTGATAGAAAAGATTATCAAAAAAATCCTTTTTCAGGAAACTTAATTGAAAAAGCTTATTTGGTTGGGCTTAGAGCTGGCGACATCAATGCTGGAAAAAAGAACAATTGCACAGTAATTTATGCGACGTCTACAAAGCCAGCACAAATGAAGATGCTACACAAACTTTTCGGAAAATATGCCCATCTTAATGAATATGATGCGAAAGGCGGGTATACGGAAAAATCAAGAAAATTAGTCGGATATTTAGACAATTCATTTGATTTTTTAGTAGAAAAACCACAAAAAATCCCTGAATGGATTTTGAATGATAACGAGCTATTTTACTCTTTTTTGTCAGGTTATTGCGATAGCGAAGCAAGTTGGATACTAACAGAACATAAAAAATATGGCGGAAAATGGAAAGACAGGGCATTCAGTCTTGGAACATCAGATAAAACAGTATTAGAGCAAATAAACCAAAAACTAATAGAATTAGGCTTTAATTCTCATTTGTACCTTGTCGAAAAAAAAGGAATTTACGGAGACCGAAAACGAAATCTTGATTTATACCGAGTTATGATGAGTAGCCACCAGGAGGTAATAAAACTCGCCCAAATACTTTTACCACTTTCAAAACATGAAGACAAAATAAAAGCTATGTCAAAACTTATAGAGTACGAAAAATTAAATGATGAAAAAAAACTTGTAAAAAAACAAAATTTAGGCACTATTCCAATGGCATGCGTTTATTGCAAACATAAAAAAGTCTGGAATAATGGATTCAAAAAATATAAAAATAAAAAGTATAGACGTTATAAATGTCCATCTTGTAAAAAAGAGTTTCAACGAAAATTAACTAATATAAACCCGCTTCAAAAAAAAACATTAATGGTGAGCTAATGATTCCAACAGATGTTATTGGTTTAAACATAGGGCTGATTGTGATTTCTGGGACAGCCTGGGGGGCTGTATGGCATTTTATTATAAAAGAAAAAATTTCCAATTATAACGAATTAATTGCTTCTGCAAAAATACAGATAATCCAAGTTTTGTTTGACCATAATACAATTATGAAAGCCGCATACAACCCTGACAAACAAGGAAACATTTTGAAAAATGCCGTAAAAAAACTTGAAACCATAGATAACCAAAGGATAGATTCTCTACAGATAGATAAATTTTTTTTCTTTTCATTGTTTTTTTCAATAGTTGCAATAATTATTAAACTTTTAGAACCAAATGAGGGCAGTATTCTAGCCCTGACGTTTACATACCAGGATTTTTATAATATTTTTACAGTTGCTTCCCCTATTATGATTTTTAGTTTTATGATTCTTGTATATAAAGCAAATCAACGAATAGGAAATTTTAAATCAGTTGATTCTTTAGTGGCGTATTCAAATTTAGAAGTTACTGAGGATGAATAAATGCCGACACTGCAGTTCAGCAAAAAAGACCTCGAAGGGCTTGTTGGAAAAAAGTTTTCACAAACAGAGCTTGAAGACGCGCTGCTTTTTGTCAAGGGTGAAGTGGACAAAGTCGAAGGCGACAGGATAACCTTGGACGTGAAGGAGACCAACAGGCCTGACCTTTGGAGCGTTGAAGGAGTTGCACGGGAGTTACGCGCCCGCCTTGGAAAGGAAAAAGGCATTCCAAAACCACGATTCGGAAAACCATTGATTGAGATAATCGTTGACCAGAACTCCACCACCGCAAGGGCATGTGCAAGCGCGGCTGTAATCAAAAACGCGAAAATCACCCCAGAATTCCTCGAACAGATAATCCAGTTGCAGGAAAAAATTGCCCAAACCTTTGGACGCAAAAGAAAAGAAGTGGCACTCGGCGTATACGAGTTTGACAGAATCACGCCACCCATTTACTACAAGGGTTTTTCACCGCGCGATAAAAAATTCAAGCCGCTTGACTCTACAGAAGAACTTTCACTTGAAGAAATACTGGAAAAACACCCCAAGGGAAAAGAATACGGGCACCTTTTGCGCGGAGAAAAAAAATACCCCTTGTGGATTGATTCAAAGGAAGAAATCCTTTCACTCCCGCCAATAATCAACTCTGAAAAAACGGGCCGCGTGACTACAAGCACGAAAAACGTTTTCCTTGAAGCAACCGGCAGCAAACAGGAAATAGTCGACACCGCGGTCCTCGTAATGGCACTAGCTTTTGCTGAACGGGGGGCACAAATCCACCAGGTGAAAATAAGGTACGGAAAAAAAACGGTTGTGACGCCAAGGCTTGAAAACAAAAAAATCTCGCTTGGCATTGATTATGTCCAGCAAATCTGCGGAAAAAAAATGAATGCAAAAGAAATCTCGAAACTCCTATCAAGTGCAAGGTACGAGCCAAAAATAAAAGGCAAAAAAATCGAGGCAGCATACCCAGGGTACAGGCATGACATTCTCCATCCAATAGACGTGATAGAAGACATTTTGATTTCAATTGGCTACAACAAGATAAAGCCGGGAAAAACAGAACTCCTCACACGCGGAAGCCTTTTGCAGCAGACAACGGTTAAAGAAAACTCGCGTGAGGCAAGCATTGGAATTGGCTTGCAGGAAGTTTTGACCTATAACCTGACTTCAAAAGAAAAACAATCCGCTTGGATTGGGCTTAAAAGTGAGGAGCTTGTGGAAATCGAAAACCCCATGTCACAAAACTACAGTGTTTTCAGGAAAAGAATCTTCCCCGAACTGTTGGAGTTTTTGAACAAAAACAAGCACAACCCCCTCCCGCAAAGAATATTTGAAGTCGGGAAAACAGTTGCAATAGACGCGTCACAGGAAACAGGTGTAAAAGAAACAGACACCATCTGCATGGTTGTATGCGAGAAAAACGCGGATTTTACGCGCGCAAAATCCATGCTTGAATCCTTCTGCAAAACAATGGGCCTTGAACTGAAAACCCTTGAAGCAAAAGAGCCATTCCTTGAAAAAGGAAGAAGCGCAAAAGTGCTTGTAAACGGGCGGACCGGATTTATCGGGGAAATAAGCAAGGACACGCTTGCAAACTTTGGCGTCGAAGAAAAAACAATCGTCGTGGAAATCCTGCTAGAATAACTTTGTCTGATTGGCGGAAAAATCCGGCTCAAGCTCTGCTTTTGCGTGAGTTTTTTTGTTTTTTTGAACCAGCCTTTCAGCCTTTATTTTTTCTGCCTCAGCCAACAGGTTTTCAACTTTTTTCGAGTCAGGCTTTGCTGAGAGCAAAAAACCCGCTTCCTGTGGAGAAAAATCAAATTCTGCAAAAAAAAGCGCGGCTTTTTGACTGTCCTGCATGACGACTGACAAAAAAGGCATTGACTCAACGCTCGTTTTTCTCACGGACGCATGCGTTTTCCGCCCTATTTTCAGCGAAGCGCTTTTCCTGGCCTCACGCTCTGCACTTGAACGGGAAAGTTTTGACAACAAAGTAGGAAAAACAAGGGGGGTAAACGAATGAGTGGAGGTTGTTTTTGCAGAGTTCACGCCAAGAGTGGAAAGATCCCCAATGTATTTCATGAAGCCATAGTGTTGCCTGCGCATTATCCTGCCCGAAAAAACGTCTGCCCGGCTAAGGCTATTGAAAGCATTCGCAATGTCGGAGCCGCGGAACTGGCGCGGAATGTTTTCCTCAACCCAGCGCACAAGCAGGTCCTGGTTTACGTCAGAATAAAAAACAGCTTTGCGGATTTCATCACTTGTTTTACCGAAAAAAACCTTTGAAAGGACAGAAAAAATTTTCTCTTCGCGCTCGCGCCCTGAAAAAAGCTCTATGTCTTTTTTCCCTATTTTCCCGGACAATGCAAGCGACTGTGAGTCAAGCAAGGCCGCGCGGAAATCCCCGCCGGAATTCTTTGCAAGCTCTTTGACTGCCTCCTCGTCAAACTCCACGCCTTTGAGTGACAGGAGTTCGCGCAGGCGTTTTGCAATGGACAAATAATTTATTTTTTTGAACTCCCCCTTTTCACAGTACTCGCGAAGCGGTGCAAGTTTTTTGTCAGAGTAAAGGTCATTAGCCGTGAGAATGACAGGGTTTTTTGCTTCCTTTAAAACCGATAGGATTGCCCCAATGCCCCCGCGGTCATCTGACAAAATACAGTCGATTTCGTCAAACAAGACAAGACGCCTTTCACCTGAAAGCGAAGAGTTCATGGCCGCGGCTGAAGCGGTTCTCTCAATTGAGTCCTTGTCGCGCGAATCAGAGCTGTTCATCTCAAAGACAGACCACTTGAAATGGCGTGCAAGAAGATACGCAAGGCACGTTTTACCCGTTCCTGGCGCACCAAACAACAGCAGGGGTTTTTGAGGCACGCCATCCTGCCAGGACCTGGCCCATTTAACAGAATTTTCAACGACTTCGCTGTTCCCAATGAATTCTTCAAAATTCTTGGGAAAAAACTCTTCCGTCCACAACGCACCCATACAATAAGGCGGAGCAAAAAATTAGTTAAAACCCTGCGCCAGTCAAACGCCTGTGTTCAGTGCGGATGCACCTGTTTTCCACAAAAGCAATCCCCACCTTTTCACAAATTTGGCGCGCTTTTTGACTGGTTAGTCCAAGTTGCAGCCACACCATTTTCTGGAGGAGTTTGATTGCCTGCTCCGCTATTTTTTCACACTCTTCAAACGGCCTGAACACGTCCACGATGTCAACCGGCACAGTTATTTCTGAAAGGGACGTGTAAACTTTTTCACCAAGCAGCTCCCCGCCCGAAGGGTTGACCGGGATTATTTTGTAGCCTTTTTCCTGCAGGTACTTTGCCACGCTGTGCGAGTCTTTTTCCGGGTCGCGCGAGAGGCCCACCACGGCAATGGTTTTTGCGGAGAGGAAGATTTGTTCAAAGGGTTTCATTTTTGCGTGCTCCTGGGTTTTGCAGGCCTAAGCCTTTTTTCGAAAACATCTCCTTTCTTTGTGTAACCATTGTTTTTTGCCACGAGATTAATGAAACTTTTTATTCTTTGCTGCATTCGTATAGTGCTTTGCTGAGCCTCGACAGCCATTCTGAATCTATCCCAGAACGCTTGCCTTGCATCAGGATGCATCCTGCTTTCCAAAAAAACTTTTCTGCCGATTAGTCTTACTCCTTTTTCCTCTTTAAGCATTTTTAACGCAAATATTTCATCATCTGACAACTCAGGTGACCTTTGCTGGGCTTCCCGTATACGCAACGACTCGACACGACGTTCGATTTTTTCATATTCCCCACTTGAAAGAGGCAGTGTTTCTGTAAGGATATGAAAGTAGGGGCTTGTCGAAGGGTCATGAATTCTTGCATATCGAAACCCAAGCCCTCTTGCATGTTCTTCAATCTGTTTAAGCAAAAAATCCGGCCAGGCAATTCCAAGTTCTTGGTGAACCCAATTTGCCTTGTCAGAAGAATCTTTTGGCCCCTGAAGAGCTTCAATATATACAGCTTCACTGTCAAAACCCAAGCGTGCCTCGAAACGATCTAACTTGCGCGGCCCAAACCACAGGGACAAGCTTAGAGGTGACTCGTAAGAAGAACTAATTATACTCATGAGAATTCGCTTGCTTTTACCAACCGACCGCCATTGTGGAAAAGACGCGATGAAAAATTTTCCAAAACGAGGAAGATTGGTTGTAGAAGCTGTTTCCCTTACAGAACCGCCTGAATATACAGGAATTCTTGAATGCCATCTTTTTGCAAGGCTTCCACTACTTCGCGCCCCAATTCGCCTTAAATACGGCCTGACAGAAAAAACACTTCTTTTTCGCCTGGTTTCCGGCATGATGCAGCTGGCGGGAATCGAACCCGCATCAAAACCTTGGGAAGGTTTCATTCTACCACTGAACCACAGCTGCGTCAAAAGAAAAATAAGCTGGAATTTCTTTAAAAACAATGGTAAACCATAGATAATTATGAAAAAATCACCTTCAAAAAAGGACAAGATTTTATATGAACTATTGGGAAGCGTTCCCCATGGAAAACCTTTCAAGAGAGAGGAAAAGGACAGGGAATTCTAAATGCAAATCGGTTTGGTAGGGGCCCCTTCATCGGGGAAGTCAACGTTCTTCAATGCGGCAACGCTCCAGAACGTGCCCATGGCGTCATACCCGTTCACGACAATTGAGCCTAACATAGGCGCGGGTTTTGTGCGCGTCAAGTGCATTGACCGCGAATTCGGGGTGCAATGCAACCCAAGAACAGGATACTGTAATAATGGGACCAGGTATGTGCCGGTGGAGCTGATAGACGTTGCCGGCCTCGTGCCCGGGGCAAGCGAGGGAAAGGGAATGGGTAACCAGTTCCTCTCAGACCTTTCACGCGCAGACGCACTCATACAAGTCATTGACGCAAGCGGTGGAACGAACGAAAAAGGGGAAAACGTTCCGGCAGGCAGTTATGACCCCGTGAACTTTGTTTCTTTTCTGCGCGAAGAAATAGACAAATGGTTCTTTGGCGTAATCAAAAAAAACTGGCCAAAGTTCGGCAAACACCCGCTTGACTCAAAGGCAAAACTCTTTGAAGCCATGCAGCAGAGCCTTTCAGGAATAGGGGCAACCGCGAACACGATTGAAACCGCGCTGAACAAAGCAGGATTGCTGGAAACAAAGCTCTTCACCTGGACGGATGAGGACACCATGAACTTTGCAGCTGAACTAAGGAAAGCCACCAAGCCGATGGTTGTGGCTGCAAACAAAATAGACTTGCCTGGCGCGGAAAAAAACGCGGAAAGGATAAAAGAAAAATACCCCGACACACTGGTTGTTGGGTGCAGCGCGGTTTCCGAACTTGCACTCAAGCGCGCATCAAAAGAAGGAGCCATTGAATACATGCCTGGTGATGCAGATTTTAAGGAACTCAAACAGCTTGGCGAGAAACAAAAAAAAGGGCTCGACTACATAAAGGCAAATGTTTTACAAAAATCCGGTTCAACCGGGATACAGGAAGTGCTTGACAAAACGGTTTTCGAAGTGCTTCAGTACATTGCAGTATTTCCCGCGGGGGGAAAACTCAAGGACCAGCACGGAAACTATATTCCAGACTGTTTCCTGATACCAAGTGGCTCGACTGCATTGGATTTTGCTTTCAAGCTGCACACAGACATCGGAAACGGGTTCATCCGCGCAATCGACTCCAAAACCAAAATGGTTGTGGGGCGCGAACACGTGCTCAAAAATAGGGATGCAATAGAAATCGTGTTCAAAGGTTAGAATATGCCGGATTTTGAAATTTTTGAAACAGAAATATTTTCAAAAATATTTGACGGTTTGGACAAACGGGAACATGAATGGATTTCAAAAATTAAACACCAATTACGCCAAAACCCCTTTGGCGGAAAACCACTCCGCTTTAAATGGTTCAGGGAAAAAAAGTTTGAAAACAAACGGCTTTATTTTTTGGTTTCAGAAAAAACCCAGAGGGTTCTTTTAATTGCATTTGCAGGCAAAAAAGATCAGCAACATGTAATAGAGCAAATTTTGCTTGATAAAGAAAAATATTTCCAGTTCGTTGAAAATGTTTAAACCGACTTTTTAATCCGGCCTTCAACTATGTCATCTGCGCTCTTTGAAAGCTGCAGCAGCAAATCGTCTGCAATCTCTTCTTTGAGTTTTAAACGCTTTAATTCAGTCTTTGAAATAGCAACCATTCCAGATTTCATATAATAATTAACTCTCCACACATTAAAAAAGCATAACTGATAGCTCGTTGAAAACCACCTGCACGAGCCATTGTGCGAAAAGACAATCCGGGTGTAAAACCACGCGGAAGAAGACCGAACACGGGTAAATAAATACAAGAAAACCAATTATGTTTGAGGTGAGTTTTTTTGCAAACCATTGACTTTCAGGTAAAAGAACAGGAAAAAGCAGGCAGGATGGAATTGCTCGTGCGGCTGGTTTACTGGATACCACTCGTAATTGTACTGGCTATTCTTGGAATAATCGGGGCCATTGCATTCATTGTGAACGTTTTGAGCATCCTTTGCCTTGGGAAAAAGTTTTTGAGCATAAGCAGGTTTGTCGCCATGGGCATTGGGTACCGCGCAAAAATGGCAGCGTACTTGATGTGCTCTACGGATGAAAGGCCGCCGATTATACCGGAAGAACTGAAGTGAAAATGGAGGGGTCAAATGCCGATTTCAAGAAAACCGCAAAAAAGAACTATATCGAGTGCTGCAAAATCCTCTATTGACGCGGCTAAAATTGAAAACATGCTTGCCAGAACTTACAATGAAAGCGCAAGGAAGATTGCTAGAAAAGGGGGATCTGGCGCAAGAATTAAAGCAATTGCTCAAGCTAGAAGGGAAATTGCCCGAGGGCACGTTCAAAATGCAAAATGGCTAATTTACAAACAAAATCCGCCTGAACATGGAAAGCGCGGAAAATACTGATTTAGTTTTTTTTCAGTGCCCTGGTTCTTCCGTGCGCGTTTCTTCTGTAATTGAAGTGCGGGTTTGCTCCTGCATTGATGGAATCATTTCTTCCCTTGACTGGGTTTTGAGGCGAGCTTCTTCTTCCATTACTTTTTTCCTCATTTCCACCAGGAGCTTGTCCTTGTTTTTTATTCGCTGAAGCGTGTAAAAATAAGCGTTGATTATTGCATCCAGGTCAAGGCTTCTCTTAAAGCCAAGGCGCGCGATTTCCTCGAAATAAATGTTGACTATCTTGAAAGCCACTTCCTCGTCTGAAATATTTTTCTTCATTTTTTCACCTCAAAAGCCCTTGGAGCTGATATTCGAGTCCCGGACAGCACTGATTATTTCCTTTGACTCGGTGTCCTTTCTCTTGATTCTTGCAAGGGCGTAAAAGTAAGAGTTTATGACAGAGTCAAGTTCAAGCGAGCGCTTAAAGCCAAGCCTGGCTACTTCCTTGAAGTAAAGGCCTGCAAGCTTCAAAGCAATTTCCTCGTCAGAAACGTCATGCGTTCCCTCTGCTGACACAGAGCCAAGCATGTCAAGGAAAAAAGGCGAAGTGGTGTTTTGTGGAACATGCATCTGCTGAGAGCCAAGCTTTTTTTCAAGCTCCACGATTTTTTCGGACAAGGATTTCATTTGCTCGTTTGAAAAAACAAGCCCCGCACTGCGCTTTCGCAAAGTGTGGATAACTTTTTTAACGGAAGAAACCCTTGGCAGGGCTTTTGCTTTCTTTTTCAAACTTGGCCTTGCAAGTGTTTTCTTTTTCACAACTGTTTTTTTTGCCTTTTTCTTTATTTTCAGAACTTTCTTCACTATTTTTTTCTTTACC
>JAUSEO010000004.1 GCA_030651515.1 archaeon
AAAAAAACCTTTTGCAAAAACAGCGGGTTTTTTTGAAAAACCAGTTGGCTTGGCGCGAAAAACAATTTCTTCACCCAAAACAAAGTAGTCTTCTTTCCGGTAACCCAAAAGCCCAATGTTTTTTCCCACCTCGCAGTCGCCTGGGCAGTCTTCCTGGTACTGGCACACATTGTCCCCGCAAAAAACTTTTTGTTCCGTGACGCTGCATTCCCCGCCACTGCAGGGGGTGTTTTTGCAGGCAGACACGCACGTGCCGGGATACATGCAGGTGTCAAGGGTCAGCAGGTTTGAGTCGCCGCAGTCAGTGCTTGAAGTGCAGAGGGGCGTGCAGGAATCGTTTGTGCAGAATGAATCACAAAACCCGAGTTTTTCACACTTGTCAAAAGTCAGCGGCTCACCGTCAGAGCACTGGGCGTTTGAAGTGCAGGAAGCCCCGCATGCAGTGTAAACGCACAAAGCCCTGCAGGTCCCGCCAAGGCTGCATGAATCCGTTGTGAAATTGTCCTGGTCAGAGCATTCAGTGCCGGTTGTGCAGGCAATGCCTGATTCAAGGCACGCGTCAAGGACAAGCACTGCTGTCCCGTCAGCACCAGTTGCGCGGGCTTTTACCCCGCTTGGCGTTTCAAAAACTGTTTCCTTGAATGCAAACCCCTCGTCAAGAGTAAGGGAAAGTTTGCCTTTCCCGCTTTCTTCAATGTAATTAACCAAAAGTTTTAGCCTTTTTTTGGAGCCGACAACAAACCCGTTTTCCAGTCCAGCTTCAAGGGCCAGGGTGGGCGAGGGCTTTTCAAAGCCTGATGAAACAATTAAGGTTTCTTCCAGGGTTTCTTCGTCAAACTCGTAAATTGAAAAACCCACAGCCGTGTTCCCAAGGAGCTGCTTGAACTTGTTTGCAAGAAGAAACGCTTTTCCGCTTAAAAGAAAAGTTTCTGAAAACGCCGGGGAATACCATTTCCCGATAATCCCCGTGCCTTTTTTTGTTTCAACGATTATTTCTGTTGCAGTAGATGACGCGTTTGGGGCCGTGCCGGAGATGAAAAAGTTTTCACCACCGTCAATGCCTGTTTTCACGTCATTTCCGCGGAGCCAGTAAAAGACTTCAGCACCAGCAAGGGAGGAAAATGCAAGCAGGGCAAAAACAATGAATATTCTGCGCTTCATTTTTTGGAAACGCCTTTTTTTTGTTTTTCTTCTGAAAGCGTTTTTTCAACGTATTCGAGCCTGGTTTTAAGCTCGTCCATCACGCGGTCATAATTTTTCTTGTCAATTGAGCCCTCGCGGAAATACTGGAGCTGGATGTTCCTCATTTTGTCAAGGATTATCGCTTTTTCTTTTTCAAGGAGTTTTGTGTGCCGCCTGAAGGCTATTTTCACTGCAGCCAAGACAAGGCCAAACAGGGCAGCAATCCCTGCAAGGGCAATGGATGCGGTGTATTTTCTGAGGTAATGGAGGTAGGAGACCCCGCTTATTTCGACTTCCATTTCAGCGCTTCCATTGTTTTCAAAACCGTCGTCAACTTCCATGAAAAAACCCGCAAACGGGCCGCTGGTTTCTGATGCAACATATTTTCCAACGTACACTCCCTTGCTTACCTGCTGCATGGCAAAAGGCGCCCCGTTGATTGTTGCAATGACTTTTGGCGAGACAACCGGTTTTTTGTCAGGGTAAAAAACGCGTGCAAGAAAAGTTATTTCCTCGCCAACCTGGAAAGAAAACTCGCGCGGCTCGATAAGCTCAATTGAGAGGGGGACTTTTTGCACAAAGAAACTGACTGGCATGCTTCCTGCAGAAATTGTCTGGTCGGGCTGTTCTTTTACCGCGTTTATCCTTAGTTCCTGTTTTCCAAGTGGAAACGCAAGGCTTACCGGGATTTCAGCCTCGTAAACCCCGGCTTCTTTTTCAGCAAATTCAATGGAAGTGTTGTCAGGCAGGATAGCCAGGACCACTGCTCCATTCACCGGTTCTCCGAGGCCGCGGGAAACCTTTATGGACAAAAAAACGCTTTCGCCGCGGTTGTATGTTCCCCTTATTTCCTGGAGCACTTCAAAGCCAAGGTAAGACGTTATCTTGCTGTCTGACACCAGGATATTTTTTTCAAAGAGCCCCGTGTTTCCAGACTCGTCTGAAGCAAATGCCTCTATTCTCCACTCGCCCTGGCTTTCAAGAAAACTTGTCCTGTAAGAGTAACTGAATTCCCCAATGTCATTGGCCTGTATTTTTTTCCCGAACACTTTTATGTTGTTTGAGTAAATGGACAGGTCAACGGTTGTCTTTATTGCCGTGTTTTTGCGCAGCACAATGCCGCTGAGCTTTATTTCGCTTCCAAGCTGGTAGGTCTCCTGACCCGTTTCAATCCTCACGTCAAGCTGTGGCGAGACCACAAAGTTAAAGTCCTTTATTCCACGCGTGCCGTCAAAAAGCACTTCAATGGTTACCTTGAAAGTGTCTGCCTGGATTTCCTTTGGCAGGATTAGAGTGTTGGCGTACACCTGGTCGTCGTTTTGCCCGTCGCCATGCCGGCCGTCATTGAGCAGCTTTAATTCGCCGAAAAAGCCTTTCACTGAAACAAAAGCATTTTTTACGGGCACGCCATCTGCAGAAACGCCTGCCTTGAACAGGACATTCTCGCCGCGTACAAAAAAATTATCCTCGTTCACGCCTTCAAGCGTGATTTCAATGTTTTTCGGTGAACAGTCAACTGCACAGCTTGAAAAACTTTCCCCAAACTCGCAGATGTTGTTGCCACAGCACCCAAGCATTATCGTTGACTTGCATTCTGTCCCAATGCATGCAGACTCTGAACAGGAGGAATAATTCTGTGTCCCGCTACAGGCCCCTGCGTCCGCAGGGCAGGTGCACTTGGTTTCCCCCTCATCAAGTGCCCCATCGCCGCATTTTGAAAGGCCCACACAGACTGAGGAGCACCTCCCGGCACCGGCACACACGTCAGCCGTTGCGGGGTCCCCATCACCACAGTCAGAGTCCGAATTGCACGCTGGTTTGCAGGCAAGGTTGGTGCAGCCTGCCTGTTCAGTGCCGGGCCTAACGCACAAGTCAGCCGTGGAGGGGTTTGAATCGTCACACTGGTTGTTTTGAGTGCATGCAAGCTGTGCCTGTGCATAAATCCCGGCAAACAGGAAAAAAAGAGCTACTAAAAGCGTTTTTTTCTTCATTTCAAGTAGAAATAAACGCGTTTGTTGTATTTTTAGCTTTTGTAATCCAAAATGGGGTGCAAAAAACCGCTTATCTCTTCCCTGATTTTTTCAAGCTCTTTTTTTGAATCGGCTTCAAACCGCAAAATGAGTTTTGCCTGGGTGTTGCTTTTGCGCACCAGGCCCCAGCCGTGTGGAAACACTACTCTTATACCGTCAATTGTGACTGAAAGCGGGTATTTTTCGAGAAAATGTTTTTTCACTTTCTGGACAATCTCTTCTTTTTTTTCTTCGGAGCAGTCAAGCCTTATTTCAGGCGTGTTGAAGTAAACGGGAAAACTTTCAAGCACGCGGCCAAGTTCTTTCCCGTCCTTGATTGCCCTGAGCAATCTTCCTGCAGCATAAAGTGCGTCGTCAAAACCATAGAACTCGTCTGCAAAAAACAAGTGCCCCGACATTTCCCCGGCTAAAAGGATTTTTTCCTCGCGCATTTTTGACTTGATGAGCGAGTGCCCGGTCTTTGACCACACGAGTTTTCCACCATTTTTTTCCACTACGCCCTGGACTAATTTGCTGCATTTGACGTCTGCAAGAATTTTTTCACCACGGTGTTTTTTCAGAAAGTCAAGTGCAAGCACGCAAAGCACTTTGTCCGCAAAAACAAGTTCACCGCTTGAAGTCACGACTCCGAGCCTGTCACAGTCACCGTCAAAGCCAAGGCCAAGGTCGGCTTTTTCTTCCACGACTTTTCTCGACAATTCCTGCATGTTTTTTTCTTCTGTCGGGTCGGGCAGGTGGTTTGGGAAAGAATCATCAAGGTCTGTAAAAAGCTCTATGACCTCCACGCCCCATTGGCGCAAGACGCGCGGTACAATTATTCCTGCAACTCCGTTGCCGGTGTCGACAACTACTTTGACTTTTTTTGGAATCTTTATTTTTTCCGAAAGCATTCGCGCGTAGGAATCAACAATGGTTTTTGCCCCCATGCTTCCTTTTCCCGCGAGGAATTCTTTTTTTTCAATTATTCCCCTGATTTCCTGCAATTGTTCACCGAAAACAGGAAAAGCTTTTTTTGAAGTGACTTTCACGCCATTGAATTCCGGCGGGTTGTGTGAGGCTGTGATTATTGCCCCGCCATCGTAATTGCCGTTGCAGGTTTCAAAGTAAACCATTGGAGTTGTAGCCAAGCCGACTAGGGTAACCTGGCAGCCTGTTGAAACAAGCCCACTTGCAAGGCTTTCGGCGTAAGCGGGGGAGGTTTTGCGGTTATCGTGCCCTACAACGATTTTTTTCCCGCTTGTTTTGGCAAGATATGTTCCAATGCCTTTTCCAAGTAGTTCAAGGGCATTTTCGTCAAGTTCTTTGCCTACAAGGCCGCGTATGTCGTATTCACGGAAAATTGTGGGTTTGGCCTCCATGAATAATTGGAAGCAGGGTAAGTTTTAAAGAACATTATGTAAGAAATATAATTGGCGTTGTAAGATGGCAGAAGTTGTTGTTTCATCCAAGGGGCAGGTAATCATTCCAAGCAGGTTTCGGGAAGAGCTGAAGTGGAAAAGGGGTACAAAGCTTAATGCCCAGAAAACTTTTAACGGCGTAATATTTTTCCCAGTTCCAAAAAAACCGCTTTTGGCACTGGAAGGAATTCTTGAAAAAACCGGCATTTCTTCGTCAGACGTGAAAAAGTCCAGAAAAGAAGACATGCAAAAATATGAAAAGGAATCACTGTGAAAATACTTTTTGACACATCAGCACTGATAGCTTTTGCAAACAAGGAGAAGCCAGCCAAAAAGATAAAAGAAATTGTGCAGGCCGTTGAAAAAGGAAAAATAAACGGCATCATAAGCGGCATAACCCTCACAGAAATAATTTACATTGTCGGCAGGAAAAGCGAGCAAAAGGCATTCAATATAATTGCATTTGTTGAAGAGTCCAGGCTTGAAATAATTGGCTGCACAAAAGACCTCTTTGTAGCGGCAGGGCACATAAAAATGAAGTACAAGGAAAAAAACCTTTCAATAGCCGATTGCATAATAATTGCCACTGCAGTCAATGAAAAAGCCGATGAAGTGCTGAGCCTTGACAGGGGCTGGCAGGGAATAAAGGAAATAAAGCTTGCAGAAATCTAAGCCTGGTTTTTCATGAAAACAGCAATAGTTACCGGGAATTTCGGGTCTGGGAAAACGACTGTCGGAAAATTGCTTGAAGAGCTGGGCTGTGCTTTTTTAAATTCTGACAGGGTTGTCGCCAGCCTTTATGCAAAAAAAAATGTGCAAAAAGCACTTGTTGGGGCTTTTGGGAAAAAAGTAATTTTCAAAAAAAAAGTTAACCGGGCGTTTCTTGCAGGAATTGTTTTTTCGGACAAAAAAAAGCGCAAAAAACTTGAAGGGATAGTGCATCCAATTGTATTTGCCGAAATAAGAAAATTTTTTAAACGTTTCAGGAAAACAAAAAAAATCGCTGTAGCAGAAGCCCCGCTTTTTTTTGAATCGCCTGTTTCTTCAAATCTTCGCCCTGATTTTGTCATTGTCGCATGGTGCAAGCAGAAAAAAGCCCTGGCCCGTTTAAAGAAAAAAGGTTTTTCGGAAAAAGAAACCCTTGCACGCATGAATGCACAGTTGCCAATTTCAAAAAAGAAACGCCTTGCAGACTTCGTGGTTGACAACTCAAAACCAGTGGAATCCACAAGAAAGCAGGTTAAGCAAATATTTAACGAGATTCAATACAAGCCACGACTCAAACGCTTAAAAGCCAGGCAAAAGCTTATTGAACAAATGCAGGCTGGGGTTGATGGTGGAAAAATACTTGTAAAGCACAGAAGCGGGCTTTATGACAGAAAATGAAAACTTCGGGGTTAAAAAGTTTTTTGACAGGATAAGTGTTTTGGAATGAAGACGCGCGCAGTTTACCCCGGCACTTTTGACCCTATTACTTTTGGGCACTTGGATGTCATAAAAAGGGGTGCAAAGCTGTTTGACGAGCTTGTTGTGGCTGTTGCGTCAAACCCGCCAAAGGAATCGTTTTTTTCGGTTGAGGAAAGGCTTGAAATGGTGGGGCAATCAGTGAAGGGCATGAAGAACGTGCAGGTAAAAACATTTGATTCACTGCTTGTGGATTTTGCTAAAAAAGAAAAAGCCGGCGTTGTAATCCGGGGCCTGCGCGAAATGAGTGATTTTCCGGGTGAATTCCAGCAGGCCCTTGTGAACCGGAAACTTGCACCAAACCTTGAAACCGTGTTTGTTGTCACAGGCAGCGAGTTTTTTTACCTGTCTTCAAGCGTTGTAAAAGAGCTTTCGCGCTTTGGCGGGAGCGTCTCGGATTTTGTGCCTTCCCACGTGGAAAAAAAGCTTAGGGGACTTGCAAAAAAGAACTCTTAACTGGTTCTCTTGCGGTTTGGTTTTGCATATAGTCAAAGTCTTTAATATTTGACCTGGCATATTGACTTTGGCATAATATCAAGTGCCCAAAAATTGTCAAAAATTAATGGCCCTTGCCTTGCTATAGTTTAGGGCCTTTGGGGGGTTGTTTTGCCTTACCAAAATGTTTAAATATGTGGGTGCGTTTTTGTATTGTAATAAAACCCTTTTTTGTGAGGTTTTATTCGCTTTTCATAAAAAAACAAATAATCTTTTGGGAAAAAGGTTCAAAAGGAGGTTTTGAATGTTTTCAAAGAAAAAAGGACAATCAGCACTTGAGTACCTAATGACCTACGGCTGGGCCCTTGTAGTAATAGTTATCGTTATTGCTGCTTTGGTATTTTTGATTCAGCCATCACAGGTCGGCGGGAACACGTGTTCAACGACATCAGGAATACTAATCACCAACCATCAAGTGGATTCAGCTGGAGCTGGAGGCGTTAATAAGGTGGTTCTAGCGTTATCCAATCAAACTGCATCAACATTAACTGACTTAAACATTAGTGTGACTGGTTCTGTAGGAAGTGCCCCAGTAAATTATACTGACCAAGCTCCCCTTAGAACTTTAGGAACAATAGCTGAGAATGAAACTGTTCTCTTAGCCGAGGATATTACTGCGGCAACTTACTCACTACAAATTACAATGAAATATACTGACAGAGATCAGTTCCCGAGAACAGTCACTTCAACATGTAACGGTACAGCAAGCTAAACAGGCTTAACGCCTTTTAGCTTTTCTTTTTCTTATTTTTTTTATTTTTTCCAAGGTTTTTTTAGCTTGGTTTTTTAATAAGTTCAACCGTGTTTTTTATTTATGAAATACCCGTCTTACGAAAAAATAGTTGAACTAAACGTTTTGGCTTTGAATCTCATTAAAGTCAAGAAATCAGATAAGGCTGAAGTAAGAAGCAGGCAAAAAATTAATGAAGTATTAAAACAGTGCATGAATGCACCGGGCGATGTGTATGATAAGGCAGCTGTTTTGGTAAAGGGATTAGTCCAAAAACACGCATTTGCAAGCGGAAACCGCAGAACCGCATTTCTTGCGGTAAAATACTTTTTGCTGGAAAATAACCAAAAATTCGGGCTAAAAGATGATTCTTCGCAATCTAAGGTAATGCTTGGCATTAGAGAAGGGTTTTACTCGGATAATGAAATCAGGGAGTGGTTGAAAAATGGGAAAATCAAGGAATTTGCCAGAAGCTGAAAGAAGCAAAATAGTTGTTGAAGAAATTGAGAAATTCAACAAGCTTGTTTCAGGGCACAAAAAAC
>JAUSEO010000047.1 GCA_030651515.1 archaeon
CGCCAAAATTTGTTACTTTGTCAAATATGTCACAACCATAAACTCTAAATCCTTTTGATGCAACTTTTTTCACCATGTTTCCTTGCCCACAACCGACATCAAGCACCGGTGAAACAAGATAAGAAGACAATAAGTCTATATCTATCATTTCAGGGCAAGATTGCTCCAAACCAAAATATGCCTTATTGTAGTACTCTTTACTGTTCATTATTTCACTTTTTTGAAAACCTATTTATTAAACTCCAAACCATTGAATTAACTCTCTCAAAAACAATTTAAAATAATTAGTCTGAGCGCATAATATGACTGGCCTGAACAAGGACTGCCGGCTAAATTGGGTAAAATTATAGACCATGAGCCAACCACTTCCTGCCATTTTTCAGATAACGTGAATTTGGCCGGATATGCTGTTTTGAACAACACCAAGTCGCCGATAAAAAGCTTTCGCTGATTAAAAAAAGTATGGAAAAAAATCCACGCATAGGAAGGCATTATCGAAACTTAATCCACCAGGGGGATGAAAGTGACGGGTGGACAAGAAAAAGGGCTGTTTTTTCCATTAAAGAACTGGAAAAACTTGTAAAAGTGGAAAATCTAAGGGTCTTATCCCTTGGCTGCGGGTTGGGTTATGAGTGTGAAGAGTGGAAGAAAAAAAACAATTATGTCATAGGCGGGGACCTAAATGAAAGATATATCAAGAACGCAAAATCCAAGGGATACGCGGATGAAACATTTTTTGTAGACCTCATGCTTCCAATAAACCAGCAAAGCGAAAGCTGGGATGTCATTTATAGCTCGGAAGTTTTTGAACACCTGCTCACCCCACAACCATTTATCTCTGAAAGTTACAGGCTTCTGAAAAAAGGAGGATTTCTTCTAATAACCACTGATAACCCGTGTAATTTCAGGAACCTTGTAAAAATGATGAAACAGGATTCCACTTATTTTCACGTTGACGGCCATAACCAGTATTTCAGCCCAGCGGATATGAAAAAACTCCTTGAAAGCAACGGGTTTGAAATCCTTAAACTAAAAAACATTGGAAACTGGCCTTTAGCAGAATTAGGGCAAGTTTATCTGGTGATTGCAAAAAAAATTTAGCAAAATTAACCGGGGCGAAAAACCAGGATTTCATTAAATCTTTTTTGTTCAAGCCCTGGTTTTTAGCATGCTGACTGCTTTTTTCCAGTCCGCGTCGCTGTTTATTAAAATGAACTCTATTTTGGCTTTTTTTGCGGCAGCCTGGTCGTCTTTGTCGCCCAAAAATATAACGCTTTGCCGGTCAAGCCCGCCTGATTTTAATGCAAAATCAATTATCCTGGCATTTGGCTTTTCGGACCCGGTTTCCTCGGAAGTTATTACAAAATCCAAGAGGTTCTGCAAACCAAGTTTTACGACCTTTTCAAGCTGTACACGCGCAGTGAGATTAGTCACTATAATGGTTTTAACCCCGTTTTTTTTGCACTCTTCCAAAAACTTTTTGCCCGTTTTTCTAAGCCGCATTTTTTTGAAATAAGCATTCCAAAAGGTTTTCTCAAGCTTAAGAACCATGGCGGGGTTTGTTTTTCCATAGATTTTTTCAACAAGCCGTTTGAAGTACAATAATCTTGAGTGGGAGCTTGCGTTGTTTGGCAGATTTTTTTTTACTTCTCTCCTGGATTCAAGAAACATTTTCCTGCATTTTTCCACGCCAAGCTTGGAGTAGCCGGATAAAAATTCCAGGGTGACTTTTACCGCGTATTCATTGCATGGCTCGTATTCATACAGTGTGTCATCAAGGTCAATCAGGACTCCTTTTATTTTGTTAACCATTGCTAATCCCATTTTTTTATTAATTCAAGAGAGCTCATCACTGCATCTATCCGAATTTTATTTTTATGCAGATAATTAGAGTATTTTTCAATGTCTTTTGGCCGTTCCCAACGATCAGGGCTAACCAGAAAGGTCTTAAAGCCTGCTTTTTTTATGAGTGAATACTCTGTTTTGCTTATTGGCAGTTTTGTAAAAGTGTCTATCCACACCCAGTTAATTTTGTTTTTAAGCCGTAAAGCATTTTCAAGCGGCTCGTATTCAGAGAAACGCACTGCAATATTTTTCTCGCCTTTTTTTGAAAGCTTTAGCATGGTTGGAAAAGTAATGTCCAGAAAAAAGTAGTTTTTTATCCCGTGCTGTTTTATTGTATCCAGTACTTTTTCTTCTATGCCCTCGCTTTTGACATTCAGAACCATGAGCGAATGGTTATAATTTGTGCAGTACTCTTCAAATAACTCGCCGCCTTTGAATGGGTCATGGTTCAGGATAATGTGTTTTCCGTAATCCCTAAGGTCAATTTCAACAGCGTACTCTTTTGGAATGTTTCCCAGTTCTTTTGCAGTGGTCACCCGGTGAACGACTTTAATCATTCAGATTCCTCCTGAGTTTAAGCGTGAAATCAATTGTTCTTTTGATTAATTTTAATTTTCCCTTAATGCCTGTGTTCCAGCTTGATTTTCCGTGTATTCTTTCAAGGAACTCCACTCCAAACCTCTTTATTTTGAAGCCATTTTTCTTTGCAATATAAAAAGCATAAAGGTCAAACGAAAAATCGGTTGGGGGGCTTGCCATTTTTTCAAGAAAAGACCGGTGGAAAACATTCGGCTGGGCATTAATGTCATCAAGCCATTTTCCAAGTGTCAGCCTGCAGAAAACACTCATGCAGAATGCCAAAAAACCATCAACTATCTTTCTTTTCAGCCTTTTTCCTTTCACAAAAACCATTTTCTGGTTATCGGAGCCTTGCATGATTTCAAAACCCTTCATGACGTCTCTTGGCGGTGTCTGCATGTCTGCATGTGTCCATGCCAAAAACTCTCCGCTTGCATTTTTCAGCCCGCTCCACACGCCAAAACCATACCCTGTGTTTTTTTCCAATGTCATGGTCCTTATGAAAGAAAATTTTTTTCCAAGTGCTTTGAGTACTTCTGCAGAGCCATCGGTAGAACCGTTGTTTACGAGTACAAGTTCAAAGTTTTTTTCCCCGACTTCTTTTGAAAATGCCTCGGCTATCAGTGGCAGGTTTTTTTCTTCATTGTAGCAGGGAACCACGACTGAAAACAGCGCATTATTCATTTTTTTCCCCTTTTTTTGAAGTATTCTTCCCAGTATTCATACGTTTTAAGGTCATTTGGAGTCCCGAAAACCACATAGTTGTCCACTTCAAAAACCTTGGCCATTCCCCCTTTTTCTATCAGCTCGTTTGGAACAGTGTCTGCATAAAACTCGTTGTTTACCCGCTTGTTTTTCCTAATCATTTCTTTTGCGGCTTCAAAAAAATGCCTGGCTTTCCTGAAATAAAAAGTCCCTGTAACTGCATGGTCTTTGACCGGCTCTCCTGAAATAGTTTTTTTGCATGAAACAAACAGCGCTTCACCATTTTTGCTTGTCTTTACATACGCATATGCTTTTGGTTTTCTTTTAACTGCCACATTATTTCTAAAGGTCCATATAACTGCCTTTACATTTTCGTCTTTTATGATGCCCAGGAATTTTCTCTGGCTCCATATTGTCTTGTTGTCGCACGCAATTACCAAAAGCGAAGATTCAGGGTCTACTTCATTTTCCGCAAGCAGGCATGAAGACGCCTGGCCCCCGGTTGTTTTTTGGGCAACAATTATCTTTGCCCTAGGGAATAGGCGCCGTATTTTTTCATCGATTTTGCTTTTCAAGTGTTTTTTTGAGCACACAAAAACCTGGTCATTTGCCTCGGGGTATGAATATACTGCGTGTGCAAACATGGGTTTTCCGCTTATTGTGATAAGGGGTTTTGGCGTTTTATAACCTGTTTCTGAAAACCTTAGCCCTTTTCCAGCCATTGGCACCAATAGGGTGGTTTTGCCTGGAAACCCATTTTTTTTCTCTTCTTTTTGGGGTTGTGTAAAATAATTGGACCAGTAGACATATTCCTGCAGGTCTTGGGGCGTGCCCCATTGCAAAAAATGCTTAACCTCGTGCACCAATATTTTTTTCCCTGCCAAAAGCAGGAGTTCAAAGGCAGTGCTGACATAGTACTCACCGTTGGTTGACATTTTTTTTTGCATAAGTTCTGAAAGATACTTTTTCATTTCGCCCCCGCTTTTGAAATAATAAGTGCCTGCCGAATGGTATGAGTCCGCTGGGTTTTTTGTGAAACAGTGTTTTTCTTTTATTCCTGACAGCCATTTCTTGTTTTTTACTTTCATTCCCGCGTACTTGTTGCCCCACAACAGGTGGGGGTGAAACCCGGTGTAACCAGTCATGGCTCCGTCACATTTTGTCCTGGCAGCTTGTTTTTCGAAATCACTGTAGCTCCAATCCATTTTGAAGTCACAATAATTTATTATCACTGGCTTGTCGTCATCAATTTTTTTTCCTGCGGAGAGGACTGTATAAGCAGGGCCAAGGTTATGGGGCTTTATCGTCAATATCTCCCCCCTTGGTGCTTTTTTTTTGAGAACCTCGCCAAGGCCGGTGTTTTTAATGTGGTCAGCGCTGCATATGAAAAAAAAATCCGCGTCTTTTGGAAACATTTCTATTACGTGCTCAATCATTGTTTTTTTTTCTATGCGGATGAGGGGCTTTATTGTGTCATATCCCTCGTCGGTGAATCTTTTTCCGGAGCCCGCCATTGGGATTATTATCTGCATTATTTCGCCTTTTTTCTGATTTTTTCAAGCTCCATGTTGTGCAGTTCCAAAACCTTTTTTTCCGGGATGTATTTTGGCTTGCTAAACTGCATTATGTTCAGTATAATGCACAAGCTTGCCAGTAAAACCTGGAAAATTTTTCTTTTTTTTGCAGAGTCATGCTCGGCTATTTCCACAACCCCGTTTTCGCGTATTTTTACTTTTGACTTTGCTGAGTTTTCGAGGCTTATTGGTGTTTCAATATACACTGCCGCGTCTGGAAACAAGAAATGTTTTGAAAAATTTTTGAAGGTTTTCTGCCCCCAAACTTTTTTTAGTTCCTTTACAACTAACTGGTTTTTCCATGTTTTTTCAGGCTCCATGTTTGATGCCAGGTGGACTTTTACCCCTTTTTTTTCTAAAAATTTTTTTGCTTTTTTTTCGAGTTTAATCGTTTCCTCGTAACACTCTTTGAGAGAGCCGGAACTCACTATAATGCCGTGGTTTTCAAGCAAAATAACGAGTGGGTTTTTTCCACCTGCCTTTTGTTTTTCTTCCAAAACCGAAACAGACAATTCTAATCCTGGTGACTTGTAAGAAATCCAGGCAAATTTTTTCCCTTTAAGGGCTTGTTGGAACATTTTTTCAGCGTTTTTTGCACATCCAATGCTGTTTATGGCAACAGGGTGCGTATGTATCACTGCTTTGCCGAGCACAGCGTGAAAACCGGCCTCCATCGAGGGCTGTTTGCCATGTTTTTTCAGAACACTTTCCTGCAGGGTTGCCATGTATTTTTTTTCGTTTCGGGTGTTTTTTTGTCTTGACATTTTTTTTATGAACGAGGCTATTTTGCCATAATCCACGGCTACATGCCCCATTTTTTTTGACACTTTTTCAAGCTCGATTCCTGAAGTTTTCACAATCATTTTCCCAGGATTAATCTTGACTGAAATGTTTCCGCCCCCGCCTTGGACGAGGTCCTGGTTTTTTCCAATAATCCTGCAGTATTTTATGAACTCTTCACTGGTCATAGCTCTTCTGACCCTGCCTTGGTTTTGAGGTTTTCGGAAATGTAGTGGAGTATTATTAACTGCATTATTCCCTCGAGGTTGTCTCTCCATTTTGGGGACCTGTTTTCCAGTGCCTCTTCAAGATTTGGAATCACGTCGTAGGCTATGCGTGCTATTTCCTGGGGGCTTATTTTTCCGTCAAATCTCAGGGTCAATGTCGCAAGGTCGTCGTTATACTCCATGCTGCTGTTTAGAGTCCGGAATTTTGAAAGCCCATCCATTAGCCTGTGCGGGTCAAATGAATTGTCAACCAAAACAAGGAGTTCTTTTTTTATTTCCCCATTTTTTATTCCGTCTATTTTTTCAAGTGGCCTAAAAGTGAAAACAATGTCTGCAAACCTGATTTGCGGTTCAAGGTATTTTTTTGAATCTTTTCCTCTTGAAGCAAGCATTTGAATTGCTTTTTCCTCCGAGTATCCCCTTTCTTGTACATCCCTTTTTATTTTCCAGTATTTTTTCAGCGTGTCATCCGGGTTGAGGAAAATCTTAATGTCAAGCAATTTTCTCATTCCTGAGAGGTAAAATGAGTGCAGTCCAGAGACCAGAATGAATTTTTTCGGCATGATTGTTTTTTCCGGCGTGAACTTGCCTGTTGAGTGGTCGTATTCTTTTCTTTTGAGTTTCTTTGACTCTGTTATGCCTTTCAGGTACTCTATTTCTTTATGCAAAAGGTTTGCTTTTGGGTTCAAGTGGGTTAAGATGCCCCATTTTGGGTTCCCTCTTTCCCACTTGTGCAGGTCATCGCCTTCGAGCCTTGTCAGGTTTTTCAGCCCCACTAGATCCTCTATGATTTTGTTGGTGTATGTCTTTCCTGCCCCAGAGTCGCCTCCAATTCCAATCATCAAACTCCCTTTTCTGTATTTCAGGTTTGCAAGCAACCCGAACTTGTAAATAAAATAAAAATTTGCAATTATCACTCCTACAAAAGCTGCATAGAAACTGTTTGAAATAAGGTCCGCGTTAAAACCCATTGCGGAAAGCTGTGTGTAAATGTTTGGGTATGCTGAAAGGGCTGGGTTTAGCGGAGAAAGTGACTGGAAAATATCTGCGTTTTTTCCAAAAACCAGAAAGTAGAGCAGGAAAAAAATGTTAAGCAGCAGGTAATTTGTTTTTGAAACGTATTCATCCCTGGCAAAAAAATAAGCCAGAAACGGGATTGCCCAGAAAAACCAGCCTGGCCTTGGGGGCGCCAGTGCAATTATTATCATAAAGCTTCCTGCAAGTGACATAAGAAGCGCATCCTGGTTTATTTTTCTGAAGTAAGTAAGCCGCAGGAAAAAAACTGTCAGGGCGATTGGCACAAGGTAAAGCACAATGCCGGTTGCACCAACCTGTATCTGGAGGAGAAAAATCCAGAACTGTTCTTCCGCCTGGAGAACGAGCTTTTGGTATCCTTCAGAAAACACGTAAGGGAGCACAAAAGCAAGGTAAACCAGAATTGAAACAAAAAAGTACTTCAATATTTTTCCAAGCGGTTCCTGGTTCCTGTGAAGGTAGATAAAAATAAACGGCACTGAGACAAAGATATTTGCCTTTGCCCCAAGTGCAAGGCCCAGGGTGAGTGCGGATAGCATGTGCCTTTCAGTGAGGAGCAGGTACACTGCGGCAATGAGGAAAAAAATTGGGATCGCGTCAAGTTGCCCATGAAAATAACTTATGTATAAAACGATGGGGGAGCACCAGTAATAAATGAGGACTTCTTTTTCCTTTGTCTTTAAAAGCTTCAGCAAAATATAAAAAATGCCAATGTCTGCAATCAAAAGCGGCAGCCTCGTGACCAGAACCTGGAAAGAAACGTTTTGCGTAATCGTTTGTGGCAGGAACGAAAACAAAAAAACCGGAAAAGCAACGGACAAAAGCATTGCGGTTGAATATGGAAATGCCTTGAGTTCCCCAAGATTAAGAAAATGTTCATATGGGTTTGAAAAACCCGATGAAACAAAGTAATAAACAAACGGGACTGTGCCTTTTACGAGAAAATCGGATGCAAAAAAAACCAAAAATAAAATTTTTATCAGGAGAACTGCAAGAAAGAGCCGGCTGTAAAATGTCTTATGGATTCCAAGGCTTTTGAATGCCAACTTTTTTGACCCAAGATAATTCGTTAGAGTTGTCAGGCTTATCGTCAGGATAAACCCGATTGTGGGCTCTGTTTTTAAAAACACGGCGAGGAAATTGAAAAGGCTCAGGCCCAGAAAAAGGGAGAAAGCATAGATTGCCACATACTTTGAGATTTCAGGCAGGTGTTTTCCAGTGGATTTAAATGTAAAATGTTTGTTGAATTTGAAACTGAACAAAAAACCCGCTATATACCCGAGAAAAAAAGACAGGACCGGGTCTACCTTGAACAAGTACAGGGCTGTAAAAAATACTGCATAATTTAGTATAGTCGATGCCACGCCCACAATGCAGAACTTCAAAAACTCTTCAAAATTTTCCCTCATTTTGCCACTTTTATATATTTATTAAGTAGGGTATTTTTATAAGTCTTTTATAAATGCCCTATTAAGGGGGTTTATCCTGATTTTTTTTTCATTTATTTAAATATTTTTTGTAATACCAATAGTATGAATGAGTTTGGATCGAGAAAAATTGTTGTACGGTTTTTTGGTTTTCGCGATTCTTTTGGGCGTATTCGCTAGATTCTGGGATCTTGATTCCGCCTTGTTCTGGAGGGACGAACCCATACACTTTATTGCTGCCCTCAAAATGAATCATCATGATTATTCCATCAACCGTGAGGATCCACGGTTTTGGTTTTTAGAGCACCCCCAAGTAGCTACTTTCTCCATGGGGTTTCTGACCAGATTTATCCAAATCGATTATACTGATATAATTCTCATGACAAAGCACTACGGGTACCTATATGTGCCTTTTGAGATACTAAAACAAACGTTTTATTCAATACGTTTAATGAGCGCTGTTTTTGGCACGCTTGTCGTAGCACTGGTGTTTTTCATTACAAGGCATCTTTGGAGCACTAAATCTGCGTTGTGGAGTACTGCCCTGGTTTCACTTTCCCTTGCCTTTGTCGGGATAAGCCGGATATCTTTTCTGGAGATTTTCATGATAGGGTATTTCCTTCTTTCCCTGGTTTTTTTTCTTAAATTCCTGGATGCCAAAAGTGAAAAATCAAAATTATTGTTTCTTTTGTTAACCGGGTTTTTTATTGTCCTGACTCTTGGCACCAGATGGGGTCCGCCTTTTCTGCTTTACCCTGTACTGTTTTTTTCGTTCCTTCTTTTTCCACAGAACAGGAAAAACAAAAAATGGGTAACCATTTTTGTAATTTGCCTCCTAATGGCTTTCCCGATTTTTTATTTTTACATTCTGAATCCGCAGGTTATTGACATTATCCTTGGCAAGATTTCAACGGCAGTTGGCGAGCCAGTGCTTGGTGTCGGGGCACCGGAACCAAACATAGTTTTCAAGATAATGGGTACTTTTGAAAGAGTTTTTGGCCAGCTTTTTCGGAATAACCTTTTTTCTGTAACAGGGTCCTTTTTTTACATGCACTCATATTTTTTCCTGTTTTCCTTCCTGGCTTTCATTGCCTACTATTTTTCCCGCGTGTTTGACTTCAAGAGGTTTTCCAGGTCATTCAATTCAAAAAAAGGTCTTGTGTACTCTGCAACACATGCATTTAGCCTTAGCTCTGTAACGAATTTTCTGCGCAATCCGGACAAACGAATCGTAATGTTCCTGTTTTTTGTTTTTTCCCTCGTTTTTTTTGAGTTCTCGTATTTTGGCGGGGACCTGCGGTATTTTACAATCCTGTTTATCCCAGTGGCTGTGCTCATGGGAAAACCGCTTGCATTGTTTTCACAAAAAAAATGGGCTGCAATTGTTTTGGTGCTCTTAGTGCTCTTGAACCTGTTTTCCCTTGTCCAGTATTTTCCAAATTACCTGACTTATGGCAATTTTGGAACCACAGATTTCCAGGTTATAGATTATTACAATTCCTATGACCTTCTTCCGCAACAAGAAGAGATTCTAAATTTTTTGGAGGAAGAAGGAAACCCCAGGATTTTCACTAACCTTCCAAATATGCTGGTTTTTTACAAGGGTGAAGTTCTGCCAGTTCCGCCTTCAGATTCTCGTCTTAGTGCTTACAAAATTTGCGAACTTGATTTTGCAAAGGAAACAGAAAACAGTTACATTGTGATGCTGGTTTATGACGGAAAATTCAGCAACAATCTTTACCGTGAAAAACCGTGGTATTGTGAAAAATTCATGGAGCTAAAAGTAAAGAGCATAAAAGAATACGGCTTGATTTATGAAGATGGCAAGCCTTTCCCTTTTGGGACAATATCTATCTTCAAGCCCGGATCAAGCAGCTAAAAAAGTTTTGGGTCAGGAAAAGAAAAAATTTATCGCGTCTGGAAAAAGCCTCCACATTGAAGGGTTTTTCAGGATTTTTCCAACAAACAGCGAAGGCTTTTCCATGTGGCCATGCCTGTTGAGGAAATCCTCGACCCCGCTTTTTTTCATTTTTGCAAACAAATCGTCAAACTTGTCGTCAGACAAAGAGTTCATGTACTTCCTTATTTTCCAATGCAATAAAAGCTCCCTGTTTATCCCTGAAAGGTACTTGTTGTAATCCGAAAGCGGGGCATTCTGTTTCAAATGCAGGTCAATGGCTTTTGCACAGGCTTTTCCGGCATTAATTGCTGCGATTATGCCGCCGCCAGTTGTTGCCTTTGCCTGCAGTGCCGCATCCCCTACAAGCATCATGTTTTTCCTGACAACATCCCTGAGTGGTTCAGCGCACGGTATGAGTGCTGAACACATGTCGCATTTTTCCCCTGTTATCCCGATTTTTTTTTCAAACTCCTCAAAGCTTTCCCTGACGCTTCCATCGCTTACTGCAAGGCCAATCCTCGCCATTTCCTCATTTTCAGGGACAACCCACGCAAAATAATTCCTGGCAAAACTTCCAAGGTGCACTTGGACAAAATCTTTTTCGAAGTTTCCCTTTACCCTGAATTGGTACGCGTGGGCAAACTTTTCTTTTGGCAGGTTGATGCCCATGAGGCTTCTTGTTTTTGAATAAGGCCCGTCTGCACCCACGACTATTTTTGCCTTTTTTATTTCACCCCGCCCGCGTGATTTTACAAAAACGGTTTCGTTCCTAACGTCAAGAAGGCTTGTTTCAAGCAGCAATTCCACTCCGGCCTCTGTTGCTTCCTGTGCAAGTTTTTTGTCAAGCTTGTCCCGCTCAACCACAAAAGCAACTGTTTCAGTGCGCTGTACCTTTAGTTCAATGTTTTTTGGGGAAAAAATCCTTGCACCCCGCACACGGTTAACTACTATGTCATCTATTTTGAGGCCGGTATCCCTTACCCCGTCCGCACTTATTATGCCGGTGCAATTTATTGGAACCCCTATTTCTTTGTGTTCTTCTATAAGGGTTGTTTTCCAGCCGTTTTTTTGGCATTCTCTTGCCACTGTCAGGCCGGCAGGCCCCCCGCCTACGACAATCACTGTGTCCATTAAATCAAAAGGTTGTCTGAAAACGTTTTTTAAAGGAATTGTGACAAAAAACCAGTTAATGGCACCAGAATTAACTTATTTTCCAGGCATGCTATTTGCG
>JAUSEO010000053.1 GCA_030651515.1 archaeon
CGCATTTAGAAACAATAGATAAAAAAGAATTTAAACAAAAACCTTCAAAAGAACACTCGCCCCGTTCACGGCGCTTATATGGCCCTCATCTGCGACAGGCAGTAATACTAGCCTACCGCGCTACCTAAGACACAACCATTCAAAGCGAGCCCGGAGGGATTCGAACCCTCGACACATGGATTGCTTCCACATACTAGGATTAATACACTTAGCATAGCTAAGAGTCCATTGCTCTACCAGGCTGAGCTACGGGCCCAAAATACACAATTCTCTTCAAAAAAGAGTTATAAACACCTAAGTGTGGTGAAAAAGAAAAAATGGGGCAGGCGAGATTTGAACTCGCGACACAACGGTCTTCAGCCGTTTGCTCTACCAGGCTGAGCTACTGCCCCGATTAGTTCAGTTAAAGAATACTCTTTAGGAATATTTAAAAAAGTGACAAAAAGAGCTCACTTTGCAAAGCCCTGCACCTGCGGAGCAATAACCCGTTTTAATTCTGATGAAGGCATTCTTACACTATGCGTGTGAAGCCCCACGTTAAACTCGACAAACTCATTCTCAAAAACACTTTTGTCAAACAAAGTCTTGATACCAAAAATCGCGCACAGCGGGGAAACGCTTCCAATCTCACAGCCAGTTAAATCAAGGACTTCAGGTGGTGATGCTAGAAACACCCTTTTTTCACCCAAAATGTTGGACAATTTTTTTGTATTGACTTTTTTATCCCCCGGCACGCACGCAAGCACAAAACCCCCGCTTGCCGTTTTCATCACGATCGCCTTCACACCCATCGAGGCTTGCACCCCACGAACACGCGCGGCGTCCGCTGAAGTGAAAACTGGTTCGTGCTCAAGCAGCTCAAAGCGCGCGTTTTTTTCACGCAGAAACGAAACCATTTTTTCGAATTCAGCCTTGCCCATAGAACCACGTAAAAAAAGCGAGCCCGGAGGGATTTGAACCCTCGGCACGCGGCTTGCAGCCACTTTACTGCAGACACATGCTAAGCGCCAATTCAGCCTGAGTAGGTGTTAAAAGGTACAACCAAAGGAAAGACAGATAGAAGAAAGCCTTACCATTGTCCGCTGCTCTACCAGACTGAGCTACGGGCCCAGTTAACTAAATAACCACTCAAGAGAATTTTAAAGGCTTTCTGATTGAATTTTTGACTGAAATGCACTTATTCTGTCTAAATGTCTTTTATTGGAAAAACTAATTTTTGAAAGAAAACGCTGGATAGCCTCTTGAGAGTTTATTCTCAGAACATAATTCTGATTTTTTGTTATTGAGCTGGTTTTAACCCCAAATGAATCTAAGAAGGGCTTTATTTGAAACAACAAAGATTTTGCTTTCATTTTTAGCTCCATCACAAAGTATTTATTGTAAAATTTTTTATGCGACTTGTAGATTTTAGTATATCTTCTATAAATACTACCATCCGTGTTCCAAACCCCTCTTAAACAAGCTATAGCATATTCGGAATTCTGGATAATTTCAGTTGGAATTTTCAAACGATTTTCTTTTTCTCCGACAGGAAAATCCAAAGCAGTAAAAAAATCAAAAACTCTTTTACTTTTAATTGAATAAATTAACGCTTTTGAATCGTGCCTAAAACGAAGTGTTCCACCTAGGAAAAAATTTCTTTTAAAAAAAGGGATTATCCTAGTTTGATAATAATCTAAATCATCTATTGAACCACTGAAACTAACTTCATAACGTTGTCTTTTATCATATTTACTAAAATAAGAAGAAAGACAACCATCTCCAAGAAGTGCGCCATAAATTTCAGCAATTTCTACATTCATTAAAAAATAAGAAACAAATTTTAGTTAACCTTTTTGAGACCTGGTTGCCGGTGCGAAAAAAAGACTGAGCTACGGGCCCATGAAAAACAAGCTCAAAAAAAATAGGCAGATACTGTATATTCTCAAAAAACACGTTTTTAAAACTACTACAAAGCCACTTCAAGGAGCCTTAATCTCTTTTTTCCCACCCATAAACGGCCTTAGAACCTTAGGGATTTCCAAGCGGCCGTCTTTTGTCTGATTGTTTTCCAAGATGATGCGGAGCAGCCTTGCAGTTGCAACCAGCGTCCCATTGAGAGTGTGGACGTAATCCTTGTCAAGCCCTTTCTGCCGGTACTTTACCCCAAGGCGCCTTGACTGGTAAGAAGTGCAATTGGAAATTGACATCAGTTCAATGAATTTTTTCTCGCGCGGGCTCCAGCCATTGACGTCATACTTTTTTGCCGCAACGGCCCCGATATCACCAGTGCAGACATTTGTGGTCTGGAACGGAATCTCGAGTTTTTTCAAAAAGTTTTCCGCATTCGAAACAAGCTCTTCAAGCAGCTTGTCACTTTGGTCCGGCCTGCAGAAAACAAACTGTTCAACCTTGTTAAACTGGTGCACACGGAATAAACCGCGCTCGTCAAGGCCGTGCTTTCCGACTTCGCGCCTAAAGCAAGCGGAGATGCCGCAAAGCTTGATCGGCAAGTCTTCTCCAGAAAGAATCTCACCAGAATACATTGCAGCCATCGGGTGCTCGGACGTTGCAATCAGGTACAAATCCCCCCCATCAACCTTGTACATGACGTTCTCAAAATCAGCCAGGTCAGTTACCCCTTCATAATATTTGCGCTTGAGCATGAGTGGCACTGACACAAGGGAAAAACCTTTTTCAAGCAGCAGTGAAATGCCAAACTGCTGCAAAGCAAGTTCCATCCGCGCCAAATCGTTTTTCAAAAAATAAAAACCGCTTCCGGAAACCTTGACTGCCCGCTCAAAATCCGCGCCACCAAGCTTTACTGCAAATTCACCATGATGCATCAATTCAAACACAGGCTGGCGCGGCAAAAGAAAAGACCGCACCAAGACATTGTCTGCATCACTCTTTCCACCAGGCACAGAACCATCCAAGAGATTTGGAAACTTTAACAGAGAAACCTGGAGTTCCTCGGCTAATTTTTTTTGTTTTTCTTCCAGCCCTTTTATTTTCCCAGGGAGCTGTTTTGCCTTTGAAAGCACGGAATCTGCCGGTTTTTTTTGCTTTTTCAAAGCCTCGATCTGTGAGGACAAATCATTTTTCTGGCGCCTCAAATCCTGGAGTGCAGAAATGCATTCCCTGTGCTGGAGATCCAACTTCAAAACCAAGTCTACGAGGGGGTTTTTTTGAGGCATGCCGCGCTTTTCAAAATCAGCCCTGAACTTTTCAGGATTAGCTCTAAGGTCGTTTAAGTCAATCATGGCCAAACTAGAATTACACATTAATTGTTAAAAAACGTCCAGTTAAACAACAATCAATATGGAAGTAGTGGTTTTAAGGTACGGGCACCGGCTAATACGCGATGAAAGAGTTACAAGCCACTGCTGCCTTGTTTCACGCGCGTTTGGGGCAAAAAAAATTGTGATTTGCGGAGAACAAGATCCAACAGCCATAAAAACACTTGAAGGAATATCAAAAAATTGGGGGGCAGGATTTGACGCTGAGTTTGGAAGTTCCTGGGAGAAAATATTAACTGAGCATAAAAAAACCGGGTTTAAGGCAGTGCATCTGACAATGTACGGCCAGCCACTTGAAAAAAAAATAAAGCAGATAAAAAAACACAAAAAAATAATTGTGATAATTGGCTCCCGGAAAGTCGAAAGAAAAGTGTATGCCCTTTCTGATTACAACATTTCCGTAACAAACCAGCCGCATTCTGAAATAGCTGCGCTGGCAGTTTTTTTGTATGAGGCACTCAGGGGGAAGAAAACAAAATTTGCAAATGCGAAACTAAAAATAATTCCTTCTTCGTTCGGAAAAAAAGTGAAAAAGAAAACAAGGGCAACTGGTTAAAAAACAAAGCCCAACATAAGTTAAAACAAGCATGCCAAAAAAAACTATAAGCTCATTGAAAGCCACGCAAGCGTTTCTTGAAAAAATTGGCGGGCCATACGCGCCCGAAATAGTTAAAATTTATGAAAAGAAAAACAAAGCAATTACAGACGAGGACATAGAAAAAAAAATAAAACTAAAAATCACAGAAATCCGGACAATCCTAAACAGGCTCCATTACAGGGGAATCGCAGAATACCAAAAAAAAAGAAATGAAAAAACAGGGTGGTATATTTACAGCTGGGAAATAAAAATTAGCAGAATAGCCCAGCTTCTCACAACAGAACTTGAAGAACAGGCAAAAAAACTGGAAAACCAGTTAAACTTTGAAAGTGGATACGCTTTTTTTAACTGCAAAAAAAAATGCACCCCACTAGTGTTTGAAATAGCCGCAGAATACCAGTTCCGTTGCCCCCAGTGCGGCCAGGTAATGGCCCTGACAGACAACATAGAAAACATTGAAGAAATAAAAAAAACCGCAAAAGAAACAGCCAAAACCCTTGAAGAACTGCAAAAAATGTGGGCAGAAACAAAAAAATAATACACAAAATTTAGGACATATTTTTTGGAGGTTAAAAAACAATCAAAAACGGCCAAAAAAGTTAAAGATTGGCTTTTAAATGCTTAATAACATATAATTGACGTATAAACAGCGGGGTGGGGCAGCCAGGAGTGCCCGT
>JAUSEO010000055.1 GCA_030651515.1 archaeon
TGCACCCGACACACAAAACAAAAAAGAAAAAGTTTGAAATCCATTATGGTCGATTCACTGCGGGTCTTCCGCTCGCCCCTAAAGGCTCGCTCCAGACCACGCAAGAATTCTCGACCCCTAATGTACCGGATTTAATTAAAAAAAATCACGCCTGTTTCAACTGCTCTTTCACCTTTTCGACAACTTTAAAAGTAAGAATAAAGAAAAATCTAATAAGAGGAAAAAATGCCTTCAAGAAAAAGCGTTAGAAAAGCAGAAAGGAAGCAAATTACTGCACGGGAAATTGAAAGGCGCAAAAAGAACCGTATTTCTTGGGGGGCTGAGTTTAAACCAACTAAAGGCAAATCACAAATATTCTCAAAAGCAATGATCACCTTTTTTTCTGCTGGAGGAGACTTCGGAGAAGCATTGAGGGCGGTTGATGGGTTAATCGAGAGGACAAGGCAAAGGCTTGCAAAAGAATTAAAGGAAGGATACCCAAAAGAAATGGTTCATGATGAACGAATACACTTGGACAGGTTAATAAGAGAAAAACATCTTCTGCTTGGGTTAAAGAAAAAACCAGGGGCGTTGGAAACAAGAAAAGCTGTAAGAATGAAAATCAAAGCGCTTTTATCAAAATTAAAGACGCAGCCAGAAGTCCAAGCTGACCCGCGCATAAGATTTGGCGCCTTTTTGAGAGAGCATGGCCTTACACCAAATCTTTCTGACCTGAAAAACAAAATAGCGGCAGACCATAAATTAATATCCTTGTACAGGGGGCTCATAGAAGAAAGTGAGAAAACCAATGCCATGAGCCATAAAGAAAGAACTGAACTGGAAAAAGAAATAAAGCAACAGGGAAGGTTTGTAGAATTGCTTCAAGAACTCCCTATAATGAACCCGGCAAGAAAAGAATGGTTCATTGAGTTTAGCACAAGGCACAGCCCGCGTTCATGACTTCAGCTGCTCTTTCACCTTTTGCGCGACAATGGGCGGGATGATTTTTGCCAAGTCTTGGACATCGGTTTTTTTGACGTCTGCAAGCGTTTTGACCCCTGTCATGAATAGTCGGCGTGCCCTGACTCGGCCGATTCCACGCAGTTCAACAAGTTGTAATAGTTCGTCTTTGATGCCGTGCCTGATTCTTTTCTGCAAGCGCAAAAGAGGGCCAAGGTGTTCATTCAAGCCAAGGGCTTTGGATAATTCAAACTCGGAGTACGCCATCCACTCGGCAATCTGTTTTTTGGAGTGCATTATTCCAGGCTGGATGCCGTAATCTTCGGAGATTTTTTCTTCCGCAGCCTCGTTCACCCATTCTTTGAGAATCAGGGTGGTGTTGAATTTTTTCAAGAGGTTTGCGTCAAGGAACATTTCGCGGTCCACGTCCACGCCAAGCAAAGATTTTTTTTCTTCAAGCTCAGCCCAGACATTTGCCTCGAGTTTTTTTGGGATTGAAAAAAAAGGCGACATTTCAGAAGTGTTGACAATAGAGTAAAGGTATGCAAGTTCTTCGGAGCGCTTTTTTTTGAGAAAACCAATCATTGAATAGGCTGACACGGGGTCAAGGTAAAGCTCGGAAACGCGCACCCCAATGGGGGTTGCAGAAAATTTTTTGGCGTTTGACTCTACAAAACCCATTTCTTCAAGTTCTTTTAACAAGCCAGTGACTTTTTGGTAAAAACTCGTGTCATTTCCAAACTGGGTGAAGTAAAAGGTTTTGGAAAAGAACTGTTCAAGGGAAGAGAGGTCAAAAGCATAACCCGTGGCGATTATGCCAAGAAGGTGCGTGCGGAGCACGGGCTCAATGCCAAGTTTTGAGGAAACTTCCTCGATTTCACCGTTCACGTACTCCTGGAGCAACTCGTCTGCTTCGATTTCTGAGCGCGCAAAAAGCATTGACTCCCCGCGAGTGTCGTATGCGGGCCTTCCTGCGCGACCCGACATTTGCTTGTATTCCCTCACCGGAATGCGCCGACTTCCCAATTCAGTGTAACGGTAAAGGCTTGGGATGATTACGCGAAAAGCAGGGGTGTTTACGCCGGCGGCAAGGGTTGGCGTGGCGCAAATTACTTTCACAAAACCCTCGCGGAAGAGGTCTTCGATGATTTCGCGCTGTTTCTGCAAAAGTCCCGCGTGGTGGAAACTCGCGCCTTTTTCAATGATTGACGCAAGGGCCATGCACTGGCTTGTGGGTTGCTCCAAGACTTTTTTTATCCTCTCAGCGCCCTTTGCCAAAGCAGTTTTTTCTTTCTCGGTTAAAAGTTTGTGCGTAAAAACCGCTGCCTTTTTTGCTGTTGCCTCGCTTTGCTTTCGCGTCATGGCGAAAACGAGCGCCTGTTTCTGCTTTCCAAGCGTGTCTGTGACAATTGATTCAAGCGCGTCTTTTTTGAGCGGGATTTTTTCCTTGCCCTTGCCGTATTCAAACACACCGTTAAAGTAAACGCCTTCAACCAGTTCAACTGGCCGAAAAGTGCTTTCAACAAGCTGTGCAGACAACCACCTGGCGATTTCTTTGGCATTTGGAATCGTTGCACTCAGCGCAACAATTTTGAGGCCCGGTGAAACAAAGCGCATTTTTGTAATAGCCATTTCCAGCGTGGGGCCGCGGTCGGAGTCAAGCTCGTGAATTTCATCCACGACTAACAAGCCGACTTGTGAAAGCCATTCTGCGCGGTGCCTTAGAAGCGAATCGAGTTTTTCCTGCGTGGAAAAAACAATGTCGTAGCCGGAAAGGTAAGCGGAGCTTGAGTCAAAGTCACCGATTGAAAGAGCCACGCGTATTCCATATTTTTTTGAGTATTTTCTCTTGAAGTCGCGGAAGTGTTCACTTGCAAGTGCCCGGAGGGGGCAGGTGTAAATCACTTTTTTATGCCCGTTTAGGATGCTGTTTAGGGCTGCCAGCTCCATGATAATGGTTTTTCCAGAGGCTGTGGGAGCGCTTATGACCGTGCTTTTGCCAAAAATGTTTTTTTCAAGGGCAGAGCGCTGCATTTCGTTGAAGGATGAAAAACCGTTTTCTTCAAGGACAATTTTTTCGACTTCGGGCATTTTGGGGCACGAGAAAATAATTACACGCCAAACGTTTTATTTGGATTCCCACAGAGCCAAAAGATCCCTGTTCTTCTTCAAAAGCAGCATTATCCTTTTTCCAATCTGGCGCACCCGTTCCCTTGAAAGCCCGCCAAACATGCGCCCTGTTTCCTCCAAAGCAACCGGAAAGCCACTTAAAAGGCCGGTGTTCACGAAAAAAATATGCTTGTCACGCTCAGACACGTTAAGGGAATTCACGGCATTCACCAAAGCGTGTTTTAACTGGGCAGGGCCTATACTTGCCCTATGTGGAATCAGTGAATAAAGGGGATGTTCACTTGAGCCTTTTCCCTTAACCAAGCTGTCCAGGGACAATATGTTGCTTCCTTTTATGTGCAATTGCCTGTTCCTTAGTTTAATTAAATTAATAAACCTTGGTTTTATTGAACTGTAGGCATACGTTGAAAAAGCAAAGCCTTTTGAAGGCTTGAAACCCCTGGCGGCGGTAACAATGGCCGACATTGCCTCGGCCAAAAGGTCATCTGGCGTAATCCGGAGTGCTACCATTTGGCGCCTGTTTTTTGCCCAGAATTTTCCAGACAGTGAAAAAGCCAGCCCCAAATTGTTTTCAGCAAGCCTTTTCCTTGAGGCAGTGAGTGGAGGGGCACGAGCGGGTTTTTTTTGCGTGCCTTTAGGGGGCTTTGCAGCAGGTTTTTTTGGGCGTGGCATTGGAATAAAAATTGTTGAATAAGGATTAAAAATACTAAACCAGGACCCATGTTCGTTTCTTTTTTTTGTGGGCCAAGATTGACCAGATTGTTTATGCCAAGGCAATGACGGGTGATTTATAGTCTGGTGCTTATTTTACTGTTAACGTGTCTTCAAGCCCCCGGCTGCTTTGGCTTGTTTTTGAAAAAGAATTTGAAGTTTATGAATATCACCCATTCTCGATTTTTCAGGTTTATCCTGCGTTTAAGGCAGGAAAATAGAATAAAAAAAGGGAAGGGAAAAATAGTCAGGCCGCGCGTTTGACCAAAAGGCCCATTTTTCCGCGCGGCGTAACGTAGTCTCCTGGAAAAAACTTTATTAGATTCGAACCGTACATTTTTCAAACCACCTCGAAAACAGTTACCGCGCGGCAGGATATAACCGCTTTGGAACACGTGGCTGCCGGTGCCAGAAACAGGTTTTTTTGTGTTTATTTGGCTAATTCTGCGTCAAGGACTTGCCTGAACTGGGTGATGGGCATGTTCTGGTAGCGCTTGTTGTTGATGTAAAAGGTTGGCGTGCCGTTTACTCCAAGGCGCAGGCCAAGTGAGGCATCAGATGAAACGCGGCCGGCCATTTTTGCAGTGTCAAGGCAGGAATTGAATGGCTCTGTTTCAAGCCCTATTTCAGAAGCATATGTTTTGAGGTCAGCAACCGAGAGGCGCAGCTGGTTTTCAAACATTTTGTCATGCATTTCCCAGAACTTGCCCTGCTCCAAAGCGCACTGGCCTGCTTCAGCTGCTTTCTGGGCATAAGGGTGGATTTGAGTCAATGGGAAGTCCTTGTAAACGAATTTTACGCGGTCACTGTATTCTGGAAAAAGGACTTTGAGGGTCTTAAAGGCGTCCCCGCACGCAGGGCACTGGAAGTCAGAGAACTCCACAATCGTGGCCTTTGCACTTTCATTGCCTTTGACCGGGTCGGTTGGGTCAACGAGATTTTCAGTCACATTGCCATTTGAACCTGGGGTTGCCGGGACAAAAAAAAGCAGGTAAATGAATCCAAGCACCAAAAGCCCCGCAACGCCAAGAATCACCATGGACCAGTCAAAACCCTTGGCAGTTTGCTGCTGTTCCTTTTTCACTTCTTTTAAGCGGGACATTAGGAAAAAATAGGCTGGTAAATGTTTTTTAAGGTGCCTTTACTCGTTTTTTTCTTGTTTTCGGAGAACCATTTTTATTTATTATGGGAAAAAAAGCAGTGCTTGTCTGCAATGGGAGCGTTGACACAAAACACCTGCACGCACATATCGGGAAAAACGATTTTTTGATAGCAGTTGACGGGGGTGCAAACAAGCTTGTAAAGACACACTTTGAGCCAAGCGTCATAATCGGGGACATGGACTCGATTAACAAAGCTGCGGAAAAAAAATTCAGGCACGCAGAATTCATGCGGTTTCCGCGGGAAAAAGACAAAATAGACCTGGAGCTTGCAATTGATTACTGCGTGCAAAAAAAATTCAGTGAAATCCTCATCCTTGGCGCGCTTGGCACGCGCGCAGACATGACCATGACAAACTTTTTTCTGCTTACAAGGATTCCTGAAAAAATAAAGGCAAGAATAATCCACGAAAACCAGGAAATTTATTTGGCCCCAAAAAAATTTGCAATAAGCGGCGTGCAGGGTGAAAAAATTTCGTTTTTCCCGCTCAAAGGAGACGTAAAAGGGCTAACACTCACCGGGTTGAAGTACGAAATAAAAAATTACAATCTTTCTTTCGGGACCGGTGTGGGGCTGAGCAACGAGTTTAAAAGCAAAAAAGCAAAAATTACCTTTAAGAGCGGAATTTTACTATGCGTGCATTTCCGGACACTGTTTTGAGCCCGCTGAATTCGGTGAATTTTTTGAGATTAAATTTGGGGGATTTGCACAACATTTTTTAATAGTGTTTTACTATGATTTTAATAGGGTGGTTGAATTGACTACTTTGACGGTTGAATTCAAGGGAGTGCCAAAAGAGGTTCTGGAAGCCCTTGTCAGGGAAGGGTATGCAAAAACAAAAGCAGAAGCACTAAGGTATGCTCTGCTTCACATCGGGGAAGAACTTGACCTCATTAAAACCCGGTTTCATGTAAAGGCGGAGGAATACGCGTATCAGGAAATAAAAAAAAGGGGAAAATGAATGTATATTGATGCGGACATTCTTTTTGCTTTTTTAAAGCCGGCTGACAGGCACCTTGAATTTGCCAAAAAAATTGTCGGCTCAAAAGAAAAATTGTATACTTCCACTGTAACTATTTTGGAGCTTGAACTGGTTGTAAAAAGGGAATTGAATGATTTTTTGGCAAGGGACATCCTGGCGGCAGTTCTGAAAAATACTCCAAAATTGCAGATTATTGAATTTGACAGAAAAACCCTTCAAAAAAGCCTTGAATTGCAGCAGCAGTATTCTTTGGGCATATTTGACTCTGTTCATGCGGCTGCCGCACTTTCAAAAGACAAAAAAATTGCGTCAACCGACCACATATTCGACAGAATCACGGGCCTGAAAAGAACCGGCCCTGAACAGGATTAAAATAAAATTTTGGCTTTAAAAACAAAAAAGCAAAAATTACGTTTAAGAGCGGAAACCTGCTCTGCGTGCATTTTAAGCCAGTGTTCTGATTTTTAAACAAACACTCCACAAAAACTTTTTGGTGTGTTTCTTGCCTGAAAGAAAATTTTTTGCAGTCTTTTTGCTTGCAGTTGTTTTGCTTGCGGGCTGTGCCGGCACGAACAACACTCAACAGAGCGGGGCAGAGGAAAAACCTGTTCTTCGCGTTTACACTTATGACTCAATGGTTTCGGAGTATGGCCTTGGGCCAAAAATAGTGCCAAAGTTTGAGGAAGAATGCAACTGCAGGGTGGACATGGTTTCAGCAGGTGACGCGGGGCAGGTGCTTGCGCGCCTTGTGTTGGAAAAAGACAATCCCAAAGCAGATGTCATGATTGGGCTTGACAATAGTTTAAAGCCAAAGGCAATAGAGGCCGGTGTTTTGGAAAAATTCACGCCACCAAACATTGAAATCGTGCCACAGGAACTCATATTCGACGCTGAAGGCTACATAACCCCTTTTGATTTTGGGTTCATTGCCTTTGTTTACGACAAAAACAAAATCAGCCTTGCACCCAAGAGCTTTGAAGACCTCCTTGATGAAAGGTTTCGGGAAAAAATCGTCATCCAGAACCCGCGCACTTCTTCACCGGGCTTGGCGCTTTTGCTTTGGACAATCGCGGTTTACGGGGAAGACGGTTACCTGGGTTACTGGGAGAAGCTTGAGCCAAACATCCTCACCGTGACGGCCGGGTGGGATGAGTCTGCCGGAATGTTTGCCGCAGGTGAAACCCCAATGTATTTGAGTTACGCTACTTCACCGCCGTATTATGTGCAGTTTGAGGAGAAGGACAATTTCGTGGCAGCGCATTTCACAGAAGGCCATTACATGCAGATAGAGGGAATTGCAATTGTTAAAGGCACGCAGAAAAGAAAGCTTGCAGAGGAATTCATCGAGTTTTCTTTGACGGAAGAATTCCAGGAAGAAATACCACTCACGCAGTTCATGTTCCCTGTCAACAAGAGTGCAGAGTTGCCTGCGTCTTTTGAGTTTGCGTTGAAGCCGGATAAAAAACTCGTTTTGGATGGCAAACTTGTTTCAGAAAAGCAGGAGGAATGGATTTTCGAATGGGAAAAAATATTCTCGTAAAAGCGCTCGCACTGCCTGCCACGCTTTTGGCCCTCGTTTTTTTTGTTTACCCGGTTCTGCTTGTGTTTTTGCAGGCATTTTCAAAACCGTTTCCGGTGATTTTGGAGCAGGTTTTTTGGAACAGGAACCTGTTTGCAAACGCGTTTTCACAGGCCATTGTTTCAACGCTTGCGGCTTTTTTGATCGGGTTTCCGGCAGCCTATGCGGTTGCAAACTTTGATTTTGCAGGGAAAAAAATCCTGAAAGCGGTTTCCCTGGTGCCTTTTGTGGTGCCGTCAATACTTGTGGCTCTGTCGTTTGTCATAATTCTTGGATATAACGGGTTTTTGAACAGGTTTCTCATGGGTGCATTCGGCTTAAGCGAGCCGCCTGTGAGGATACTTTACGGTTTTTGGGGGATAATTCTTGCGCACGCGTTCTACAATTTCCCGGTTTTTTTGAGAATTGTGTCAAGTGCATGGGAGAAACTGCCGGGGCGTTTTGAAAACGCAGCTAAAACCCTTGGCGCAAGCAAAAGGCAGGTTTTTTTCAGGGCCACTCTTCCAAGCCTTTTGCCTTCAATACTCGCCTCGGGGATTCTTGTCTTCATTTACTGTTTCACGAGCTTTTCAATCGTGCTTACCTTGGGTGGAGTGCGCTATTCAAACGTGGAGACAGGGATTTTTTATGCCCTGACAAGAAACCTTGACATTGGCCTTGCCGCGGGCCTTGCACTTGCACAGTTTGTTGTTCTTCTTTTCGGGGTCGTTGTGTCTGAGTGGATGCAGGAAAAAACTTTTTTCCAGGAGCAGGAATTTGAGGAAAAGAAAAAAAAGCCAAACATTTTCAGCGTACACGGAGTGGTTGTTTATCTCCTGGTTTTCCTGGTCGCCCTGAGCATTGCCGCGCCTTTTTTGGGGCTCATTGTTTTTTCAGTTGCAAAGCAAGACGGTTTCTCTTTAGAGGCATTTGATGGAATATTTTTTTCAAAAAAAACAGGCCTCACTGGTGCAACGCCCATTTCAGGCATCTTTAACAGCCTCCTCTTTGCATCCATTGCGGCAATTACGGCCACGCTTATGGGGCTTGGGCTTGCAGTTTATGAAAAAGAAAAAAAAAACCGGTTTTCTTGGGACACTTGCAACAGGGATACTTGCAGTTTCAGGCGTAACGCTTGGCATGGGTTACCTGCTTGGGTTTGGCACCGGAAACTGGTTATTGGTGCCCTTGGCGCACGCGCTGATTGCCCTTCCATTTTCGTTCAAAATAAATTCTAATGCTTTAAAGCGCCTGCCGGATGAAACAATTTTTGCAGCAAGGACACTTGGGGCAAGTTTCATGCAGACGCTTGCAAAAGCAGAAATACCTGCAATAAAGAGCGCCATAATTGCAAGTGCGGGTTTTTCATTTGCAATTTCGCTTGGGGAACTGGGGCTTGCACTATTGCTGACTGAGGGAAAGTTTCCCACAATGCCGGTTTACATTTACCGCTTCATTTCCACTTATAATGTGTTCAGTGCAGCGGCAATGGGGGTTGTTTTAATGGTTTTCAGTGCGGCGTGTTTTTACGCGATAGAAAAAATGAACCCAGAAACAAACATGGTGTAAAAAAAATGAGGCTTGAAGTCAAAAACCTTTGTGTGAGTTTTCCAAACTGGAGAATGGAAAAAATTTCTTTTGCCGCAGAAAGCGGGGAGTTCCTGACGATACTCGGCTCAACGGGAAGCGGCAAAAGTACGATACTTGCGGCAATTGCAGGCATAGTAGAACCTGAAAAAGGGGAAATTTTCTTTGACGGGGCAAGCGTAAGTGGTTTGCCTGCGGAGAAAAGAAACGTGGGCCTGGTTTTCCAGAACAACGCGCTTTTCCCGCACCTAAGCGTTTTTGAAAACGTTGCATTCGGGTTAAAAGTGAAAAAAGAAAAAAACTGGCGGGAAAAAACGCAAAGAATGCTGGAAATGCTTGGCATTGAAAGGCTTGCAGAGAGAAGCGTGAAAAACTTAAGCGGCGGGGAAGAAAAACTTGTTGCAATTGCACGCGCGCTTGTGACTGAGCCTTGCATAATGCTTTTTGACGAGCCTTTAAACGGGCTTGATGCAAGGCTTCGCGAAAAACTGAAAAAAACAATCAAAGAAACCCAGGAAAAGCTTGGAAAAACAACGGTTTTTGTCACGCATGACGTGGATGAAGCGTTTTTTTTGTCAGACAAGATAATTGTCCTGAACAATGGCAGGATAGAGCAAACCGGCACCCCTGAGGAAATCTTTGAAAAGCCTGCAACGAGGTTTGTGAAAGAATTCGTGGAAGGCTATGCATTGGTAAGAGCCAGGGTGGAAAAAGGGGTGCTTAAGGGAAAATTCGAGGTTTCAACCGGCCTTAAGGACGGAGCAGGGCTTTTGAACCTCAAAAAAAACAATTTCAGGAA
>JAUSEO010000059.1 GCA_030651515.1 archaeon
ATTCTAATTTTTTATATTTTTTTATGAAAATGAATGAGAAAAAATTGGAAAATAAAGGAACTGGCAGTACTTTTAAAGCAATTAACAGAAAAGAAATTGAAAAAATAAAAGTTCTTGTTCCGTCTCTTTCCATTCAAAAGCGCATTGTTTCTATTTTGGAGCGTGCTGAAAAACTGAAAGAAAAAAGAAAACAAGCAAACGAACTAATGAGCAAACTGCCACAAAGTGTTTTCTTGGAAATGTTTCAAGATTACATTAATGATGCTAAAAAATTTGTTGAAATTGGAGAGCTTTGTGAAGTTAAAGGTGGAAAAAGAGTCCCAAAAGGCGAACAATTTTCAGATGTTCCTACAAAACACCCATATTTACGAGTTACTGACATGGTAGACTTTGGAATAAATCAGGAAGGATTGAAATATATAAAGGATGACATTTTTGAAAGAATAAAAAATTATACAATAACAAAAGAGGATGTTTACATTACCATTGCCGGAACTATAGGGCTTAGTGGGATAATACCAAACTCTTTGAATGGCGCATCTCTAACTGAAAATGCCGCCAAACTAGTCATCAAGGATAAAGAGAAAGTGAATAGAATCTTTTTAGCAAATATTGTGGCAAGCAATATAGTTCAGTCTCAAATTAAAATCAGGACTGGAGTTGTCGGGGTTCCAAAATTAGCCTTGCAAAGAATTAAGACAATAAAGATACCTTTACCGCCTTTGTCTCTTCAAAAACAATTTGCTTCACATATTGAAAATATAAATACCCTAAGACAAAAACAAAACGAATCGACGGAAAGTTCGAATAATTTGTTTGATTCTTTGTTGCAGAAAGCGTTTAATGGAGAGCTGGTGACTTAATTGACTTTTTTTATTCGGGCTAATTTTTTTAATCATTCTTTTGGATGTGACAATACTAGAAATATCACTTTTCCTCAATTTGGTTTATCTATTTCTATTCTCCCTGAATTTGCCTCGCTATCCATGCAAACAATTAACGAAAAAATTAATGAAAGAGATAATGTTGGACAAAGCCTTTTTACTTCAGTCTGCAAGTTTGAGACAGAAAATTGTAATGACAAGGGGAAAATTTGGAAAATTTTAGAAAATGTGTCAAGTATTTTATCATTTATGGAAGGCCGTTGCATTGGTTTTAACGAACTAGAAATATTTGATGAAAAAAATAACTGCATTTATCAACAGAAAGCTGGGGCGTACAGAACTGGTTCTGCAAAACAAGATTACCTGGTTGATTTTAGACAAGAAGATTTTCTAAAAAAGAGCCTTGAAAAGCTAGAAAACTCTATGTTTTTAGAGAAAACTGGTGTGGACTTGGCTCTTGCCTTTTATTTGGAACCAGTCTTTGCGGGGGAGCATATTGCTGGTGAAATTCAACATATTATGAATTGGACTGGGTTAGAAATATTAGCGAATAAATTTTATGAAAAATCGAATGGGAAAAAAGTATCTAGATTAAGAAACAACTCTGAGCTTTTAAAAAATACATTTCAACAACCAGCCCTAAGTTTAATAGAAAAAATGACTGTTTCGGATGATTTGAAAGAACTTGGGAAAGATAAACTAAATTCGATTAACTGGGAACCACCAATTAAAGAAAAAATAAAAAAAATGGCTGAAAATTTTGATGTGGATTTACCAACAGAGTCTTTAAAAAAAATTTACAAAACTCGTAACAACATCATTCATAATGGTGAACCGTTGACTGACGGACGCATATTACTTTACACAAAAGGTTTGTTGGAACGTTTTCTAATTCGGTTATTTGAAATCAGCCCTAATGATAACCAATTTTTTATATCAAAAATACATTGGAGTTCTAATTTCTTGAATGATTAGAAATATTACAAAGTAAGGTTAAATTTATGAGCTACGAGCTTTGGACGCGCGGAAGTCAGCAACCTGAAAAAATTGAGGTTAACTGCCCGGAATGCGGAACAAAAAATGAAGTGCTCTGGTTTCCACAGTATTCGCAGACTTATCGGGTTAAAGGCACTACCGGAGCCTCAAGCACTAGGACAAACAGGAAAAAGGAAAAAGTTGAAGGCACCTGCAAGGAATGCAGGTATAAGTTCAAGCCGGATGATTTGGATTAGGTGTTTACCGTGTTTTGTGTAAATTGTGGAAAACCTCTTGATTTTGGCTGGAATTATTGTGTACACTGTGGTTTTAGAATTGGCTATGTTATCAGAAAAACACAGTTACTTGATAACTTGGATGAATCAAAAAAGATTCTGTTTGACAGGTTAAAAAAGGAACGACAAAAAATTGCGGAGACCAAGGGTGTGCCGCCGTATGTGATTGCGCATGACTCGCTTTTACTGGAAATTTGCCAGGCAATGCCGACAACCGAAGAAGAAATGTTGCAAGTAAGGGGAATCAGAACAAGAAAATTGGAATGGGTAAAAGAATTCATTCCAATCATAAAAGAACATTGCAACCCATCAAAAACATAAAAGGCACACGGCCCTAAATAACTTTCTGGAGTAGAAGAAGTTTCTGTATAAGCATTTGAGTCTGCTTATGGCAGACAAAACCAGGCTACAGACTAAAAAAAAATAGTCGTTTGTTGCATTGGCATTTGGTTCAGGCAAGTGATGAAGTTCTCTTGGACTTTTAGTGCTGGTCGGCTGAACGCGTCGCGTGAGCTTCGCGCTTACACCTCCAGTCTATCAAACAGGTGTTCTACCTGTGTCCTCGTCCCTACTTCTTCTGCTCCGTAGAGCAAAAGTGTTCGGGAACGAGTGCCTCTTTTTAGGGGCTTCTTCGAGCTTAGATGCTTTCAGCTCTTATAAGCTATGGCGTAGCTACCCGGCAACTGCCCTGTCGGACAACCGGTAGACCAGTGGCCACGCCCCACCGTTCCTCTCGTACTAAATGGAGCTTCCCTTCAGGCACTCCGCATCTCCAACAGATAGTATCCAAACTGGCTCGCACCGTTCTCAACCCAACTAACGTAGGTCTTTAATGAGTTAACACCTCCACCCTTGGCTGCTTATGCACAGCCAGGATGACCTGAGACGACGGCGAGGTCGCAAACCGCGGGGTCGATGTGGACTCTTACCCGCGACCACTCAATTACCCCCAGGGTAAGTTCATTGTCAGACTAGGGCCCCATTAATTGGCGCACTAGCGTTCGCTAGGCCCAACTTTCGTTTCCACGTTCCGTGCTTTGAGGAACATGGTCAAGCTTGCTTTTGCCCTTGCGCTCTACTCCGAATTTCTGACTCGGATGAGCAAACCTTTGGGCGCCCCTGATATCTTTTCAGGGGCGTGCCACCCCAGCCTAACTGCCCACCAAACGGTGTCCCTCTTGTAAGGTTAGCTATGTAGTTTTCAGAGGATGGTGTTCCACTTTTGCCTCCACAATTCCTGGCGAAACTGCTTCGAAGGCTCCCATCTACGCTCCACACCAAAAACCACACAGCAACATCTGGCTGCAGTAAACTTCCGTGGGGTCTTCTCTTCCCGTTGGAGATCCCCCGCATATTCACGGGGAAGTGATTTCATCAGGCTCATGCCAGGGACATTGGGAATCTCGTTACTTCCTTGGTGCAAGCCGGCAATAAACCGGCAAGGTATTACGCTACCGTGAGAGCCTCAGAGTTAGGCCCGCTCTTCACCAGCGCTTAGACCCCTTGGAAAGGGCTTTCACGTACTGGCAGTGAGCAGAAGTCAGTGACTATTCTCACCCTTGCGGGCTAGCAGTCACCTACGTTTTTAATAAACAGTCGGACTCCCCCCGTTGTTGAAACCTACAGCTTACGCAGCTATAGGCACCCCTTATACCTAAGATATAGGGCTAATTTGCCGAGTTCCCTTGGCACGATAAGTTCCTGAGACGTCTTGGCTTTCTAAGCCAGGGGCACGATTCCCGGTTCTCGGTACGGACACACAAAATCCTTCCTGTCTTTTTTTTCACGGCTGCCAGGCCTCAGCTAAAGATTGCTCCCCATCCAAGCTTTAGCCTCCTTCTCACCATTACGGTTCTCCGGAGGCTTATACTTGTTAGCCACCCAGACAAGGGTGGTCAGCTTAGCCCAACAGGTCAAAAGACAGGCAATCGTCGCCGAAAACGTATTTGTGTGGCACACGAATATGAACGTGTTTCCCTTTCACCCATACAGTATTACTGCTGGGTTTAGGACCGGCTAACCCTTAGCTCACGATGAGCGCTAAGGAACCCTAGCCCTTTCGACGGAGGCGATTCTCACGCCTCTATAACATTACTTTCACGAGGATCCATATTCTTGAGAGATCCACAAGAGATTACTCCCTTGCTTCTGTTCTTTCAAGACACCTTCCTACCAAAAAACAAGTACTCCTTGTTTTCCCGGGTATCGGCAGCTGGTTTAGCCCAGATAATCTTCAAGGCCTGCACCCTAGATAGGTGAGCTATTACGCTTTCTTTAAAGGATGGCTGCTTCTAAGCCAACCTCCCTACTGTTTTAGGGTGAAGACACTTTTCCACTAACACTTAACCAGCATTTATGGGCCTTAACCTGAGTTTGGGTTGTTCCCCTTCAGGACACCAAGCTTACCCCGGTGCCCCTACTCCGACCTTCTACGAAGAATACAGATTGGGAGTTTGACAAAAAAGCTAACCCTTTCGGGTCAGTACTTTTTAATCAGTATCTCTACCCTGCATTCGTTCTCCAGCCAGGCTAGCCTAAGAGCTACTTCGGAAGGAGCCCGCTATCACCATGTTCGATTGGCATATTACTCCTACTCCCAGATCACCCAAGCAATTGGATTAACACTGGATTCAGACCTCCATCCCGCGGATGCGGGACTTCATCTTGCCCAGGAGTAGATCACATGGTTTCGGGTCTGATGACTGTGACTAAAAGCACTTGGTGCACTTTCCCCCTCATCGAAACTGCGGGGCATCGCTTTCGCTGCGGCTCCACCCTTGAAAGGTTTAGCCTTGCCACAACCATTAAGTCCCTCGCTCGTGCTTCAGGACGAACGACACGACCGTGTATCGGCACAAATCGCTTCATTGGTTGCCCGCAGAAACTTTTTTGCGCCTCTTATCTTTCCGGCCCTGTCTTCCTATAGCCATTTAGTTTCAAGTGCTTTTAACTCCCCGTCAGGGGTACTTTTCAACTTTCCCTCACAGTACTAGTGAGCTATCGGTCTCAAGGAGTATTTAGGGTTGGAAGTTAATGCCTCCCATGTTCCCACGCGATATCCAACGCGCGGTACTCACGGACTCCAGAAATCTATCCCATCGGTTTTATGTACGCGGCTTTCACGCTCTATGGCAGAACATTCCAGTTCACTTCCACTGGCCTAAAGGATTAGTGCTCCGGGCCGATACACCACATCTCCCGAACCTTACGGCACGGGATTCAGTTTGCCCTCTGCCCTTTTCGATCGACTTTACTAGGGGCATCCCAATTGGTTTCTTTTCCTGCAGGTACTAAGATGCTTCAATTCCCTGCGTTCCCAATCTTTTCAGACTGATTCAGGTATCCCTGGTTCGAAGCCTGCATGCGGCTCGCCAGGGCTTATCGCAGCTTGCCACGCCCTTCATCAGCTCTTGAGCCAAGTTATCCACTAAATGGCGCACAGAACTTTATCATTTGCCTGATAAACCTGCCAATGCAACGAACAGCCACGCAAAAAAAAATTGGACAAAACCAAAAAATATTGGCAGTGTTTTTTGCATGGACAAAATTTCGCATTACCGTTCAAAAAAAACTTCAAACGGTTTCTTACAAACAACTGAAACCGCAGTTGACACGGTGTGCGCTTTCGCGCATAAAAAATTTTTTGTAAGCGTAAAATAATTTTTTCATTGCCGAAAAATTTTTGTTTTCAAATTTTAATTTTCTATTACCGTCCCTTCGAAGAAGGGACACATATGCTCCGCGGGCTCGAGCAGGGGCCCATGGACTCTGCGAGATTCGAACTCGCGGCCTCCTCGTTGCAAACGAGGCGCTCTACCAGCTGAGCTAAGAGCCCAGGAACGGAAAATAACCGTTCACGAACCTTTGCTCAGGCTCCCTGTATGACAATTCAATTGACAGAAAGGTTATAGGGAAAAAATTTTTTCTTAGTGCAATAAAAAGCCTGCAAGGAAATTGATGTGTTTTAAAAGGAGGTGATCCGTCCGCAGGTTCCCCTACGGACACCTTGTTACAACTTAGCCCGCCTCGCAGAACCCAGAATCGCAACAATCCGTGGTGGACTGTTGCTCATCAAAACTCCACTCGGCTGGCTTGATGGGCGGTGTGTGCAAGGCGCAGGGACATATTCACCGCGCGATTTCACTCCAAGCATGACCAGACAAAAAAGTCTGAGGCCGTGCCAGATTAGTGACGCGCGATTACTGGGGATTCCATCTTCATGAGGGTGAGTTACAACCCTCAATTCGAACTGAGGTTGGGTTTAGGGGATTACCTTGCCCTTTCGGGTTCGGAACTCATTGTCCCAACCATTGTATGCCGCGTGTTGCCCAGGAGATTCGGGCCATACAGATCTACCGTTAACCACTCCTTCCTCAAGGTTACCCTAGCAGTCCCCATAGAGTGCTCTTTGGAAAATCCAAAGATAGCAACTATTGGTGTGGGTCTCGCCCGTTGCCTGAGTTGACAGGACGCTTCATAGTACGAGCTGACGATGACCATACAACACCTCTCAGCGTGTCAGCCAAGCCCTTTAGACTGAGCATCATACTGCTGTCGCCCCTGGTAAGATATCTGGCGTTTCATCCAATTAAACCGCAGCATCCACCCCTTGTAGTGCGCCCCCGCCAATTCCATTAAGTTTCACCCTTGCGAGTATACTTCCCAGGCGGTGGACTTATCGCCTTCGCTTCGGCACCCCTGCACTACATGAGTGCTAGGACACCTAGTCCACATCGTTTACGGCTGAGACTAACCGGGTATCTAATCCGGGTCGCTCCCTCAGCTTTCGTGCCTCACCGTCAGGGCCGTACCCGTGAAGCGCCTTCGCTACTGGTGGTCCTTCTGGGATCACAACATTTCACCGCTACTCCAGAAATTCCCTTCACGTTTTCCGGCCTCTAGTCCAAGAGTATCTTTGGCCATTCAACAAGTTAAGCTTGCTGATTTCACCAAAGACTTTTTGAACAGGCTACGCACTCTTTAGGCCCAATATTAGGGGATACCACTCGTGCCGTACGTATTACCGCGGCGGCTGGCACGCATCTTACCCAGCACTTATTCGCCAAGTTATTTACACTTGGCAAAAGTTCACAGAGTGAACACTCGAAGTCCCCCTGTCACGCTTTCGCGCATTGCAAAGGTTTCGCGCCTGCTGCACCCCTTAAGGCTAGGGCCCTTATCTCAGTGCCCTTCTCCGGGCTCCCTCTCTCAAGGCCCGTACGGATCTTTGGTTTGGTGGGCCGTTACCCCGCCAACAGCCTAATCCGCCGCAGCCCCATCCTCGAGCGAACACGCTTGCATGGTGCGCTTCCTTTAGATAAGAGAACATTCCAGTATCTCTTCTCTATGAAGTATTATGCCCAGTTTCCCGGGTTTGACTCCTCTAGAGGGTAGGTTAGCTACGTGTTACTGAGCCGGATGCCAGAAGCAACCATAACTATGCTTCTCAGACTTGCATGGCTTAATCGGACTTCGATAGTAGTATCCGCCAGCAGGATCAGCTGGAATTAGTTTTCCGCTAATCTGTTCATACACAAAATAAATTAGCCGCTTTCTGCATGAACGACTGGCTAAAATCCACTTAATTGGAATTGGATATTTTTTGTTGCCAAAACCCAAAACGTATAAATGCGCTTTGAATCTTGGCCACTCAAGTTCCTTGCAAGAAACTTCTTGCACTAAAAAAAAGACAGTTTTCCTTGAACTGCCTTTCTGCCAACATCACACCCAAAAGAGCTTGGGTGCTCATGTTTAAGCACAAAAACGACGCAAAAAGCACGCGCCAATGAAAGCAAGCAAAAAAATGGCTTGCAATTAAGAGGAATTGGGAGTAATAATTGAAATTGGCAATTTATTTGTGCAAATTAAATGCCTATATACTATAGTTTATCTTTATTTAAAAAGGTTTCTGTCAAAATTCTTGTTGACCTTTGTGGCTAGCTTGTTTGAAATCCTAATCGGTTTATTGCAGCTTTTAAGTTTTTTTTTGGAATTAATATCTGGGGCAAAATATATGTTTGAAGTCCTAATCGGTTTATTGAAGCTTTTAAGGCCCCCCGAGTGGACCAAAAGCATTGGAAACATGGCCATAGCCTACATAGCGGCAACCGGTTTCACAGGCACCCTTGACTTTGGCCTTCTTTTCTGGGGTTTCCTTGCAGTCGGGCCCCTCCTTTGGGGCGGGCTATACACGCTTAATGATGTGGTGGACTTTGAAAAAGACCAAAAGCACGCCGTGAAAAAAAACAGGCCAATCCCAAGCGGGGTTGTAAGCCCGAACATGGGTTTTATCTTGTTCATGGTTACAACAATTGCCGCTTTTGCGATTGGTTTTTTCATTATCCAAAAACCATTATTCATTTTGTGCCTTGCAGCAATGCTTGCCAACCAGTTATTGTACACGCTCAAACCATTTGAACTCAAAAAAAAATTGTTCATGGATTTTGTAAGCGGTTCACTCATCAACCCGTTTTTCAGGTTTTATTCCGGTTGGTTTTTGGTGATGGGTGCGTTCAATGCTCCGCTTGAACTGGTCGTGTTTGTAATTGCAATCCAGTTTGGCGGATATTCCTTGTACAGGTTGGCTTCAAAAAAACACGAAGAAGAATTAAATTACAAAAGTTCTGTCGTTGTTTTCGGCGAGAAAAAAATCCGCACGGCAGCATACGCTGCAATCACCCTCGGCGGAGCAGCATATTTCTTTGCAACCTTTAACGGCGTTCTGCCTTTCAAATATTTTTTTCTCGGCGCAGCATCCTTAGTCGCATTCCCGCTGTATGTCAGCGCACTGAAAAACCCCCAGGAAATGAACATGCGCTTTGTGTACAATTTGATTTACGCAAACTACGCGTTGTTCATCACCGGGTTTGTGGCACTTGCTTACTTGTAAATCATTTTGAATAGCCGGATTTTTCAGCAGTGGCCAGTCTTTTATTAGGATTAAATGTCCAAATGAAACCCTTTTTTGTTTCAAGGATTATTCCTTTTTTTTCAAGGTAGTCAAGTGCAACGTTAAGCGTGGAGCGCATTGGCTTTGTCGGAAGATTTTCAATAATCTGGTTGCGGCTGATTGCAGTGTCAGCATTTTTTATCGCTTTTTCAATTGCAAGAACAGTTTTAAGCGTTGGAAAATGAACAACCTTTCTGGATTTTGAAACAGTTTTACTATACACAAAAAACCACTAATAGCTATATGCCCTGATAACTATATGAGGCCGCCTGTATTTAGTTAAGAAAAAGTTTGAAAAAATTAAAAGGAAAAAAATAGGGCATGACCATGCATTGAAAATGGCCACACACCTCTGAACCCAGATAAGTATTTTATTGGCGGGCTCTCTTTTTCAGGTATCTTTTTTTTCTTTTTTCGCGGCGCATTTTCTTTTTTTTCCATTTCCATCGCTGGCGCGCGCGGGTTTTTTTGAACCTGCTTGTGTCTTTTGTCCTGGTTGCCATCAAATTACACCAAAAAAGAATAACTGCAATTATTAAAATTCGCTGAAAATGGTTTAAAAAGCCATCGCCATGAACACGGAAACGAATATTTAGGGCATTGAAAGTTTGTATATCATGGGAAAACCGGTTGTTTATCCAAAAAGGTTTTTGTCAAGAAAAATCGTAGACAATACACCACAAGGAAGGTTTCTTAGAACTAAGGTAAGTCGTTTTCCAAATTTGAATGTAGCTGATTTGAACCCTGATAGGGGAAGACCTCACAAGGGAAGCGGTGATTTTAGGGTACTAAGATACCCTCAAGGTTTTTACGGGAAAAAGCGCCGAAAAAGATTTTCAGCATACAACAGCCTGCTTAACCTGCTTCGCGTACTGGAGGAAAGAGGGCTTGGAAAATACCTTGTCGGAATAGGTGAAAAAAGTTTGGGGCGCCGAAGACGAGGAGAACTTATATCTGCGGAAGCAATGGGAAGAAATTATTTAACTTTAATTAGAGGAAGTGCAAGTAGTAAAAAAGGAATTTATTTGCAAGAGCTTGGATTTGTGGAGGGGGAATTCCACAGAAACGGGATAATTACGGGGGCTGGAGAAAACCATAGAAGACTGAAAAACTACATACGCACCTCTGGCGGAAAAATAAAATTTATTGACATAGACCCTGCCAGCATCAGAGTAACAAAAGGCGTCAAACTGCAGGACAGAATAGCGTTTTTGCAAGATTTTTTTGACTTTTTACATAAACCTGACATTAAGTCACCAACACCAATGGTGTCCGCAATTGCTTTCAAAAAATATGTGGAAGGATATGTAAGAGGATTACACGAAATACCTTTTGGAAAGCCGCTTTCACCTCAACAACAAAGAATAGTTGACTTGTACTTTATCAAAACAATGGAAGATTTTGAATTTGCTAACAGCTTGGTAAAAAAAGAAAGAGAAAAAATGCAAGCAAAAAAAGAATGAAAAAAAAGGATGCCGGGTTTTACCCCAGCAGCCTTGCAATGTCGTACTTTTTGTCAATTGACAGGACGTTTTGTGGAATGAGGTTCTCCACCCGGGCCAGGAACGTGTTCATTGCAATGTAGCTTGCCGCGATGCCTGCTGCAAAGAGCGTGCGCTCAAAAATCACGATTGGGATGAGTGCCATCCACATTTCTGGCGTCATTGGGACAGTGTATGCCCAGATTGCCCCGCCCACTGCGTGTGCGGTGAAGGTTGCCCCAAGGCTTTTGAAGAACAGGTTGTTTGCAAAAAATACCCTTGCAATTATTGGAATCGTCCAGAAGAGCGAATAGAACCACACCTGCCCTGCAACCGGGTGTGCAATGAATGCCGCGATTGCAAGCACTGGAACGATTAAACCCCAGTCTTTTTTGCTCTTGGTTCCAAAATAGTAAGCTGCAAACACCATTGGCAATAACCGCAGGATATTCAAAAGCTCAAAAGGCTTGCCTGAGAGGACAAAGGTTGCCCCCTGTGCGAAAATCACTGATAGTGCCCCGAATGCCGGGCCTAAAAATGTGCCTGCGATTGGGCCAAAGAACTGGAATAGTGTGAAGAATTGGCTGTCTGCACCCACCAGTTTTGAGAAATTTACCTGGCTTCCAAGGAAAACCAGGGCACCAAACAATATGACAAATAACAATTTTTTAGCGTCAAAATTCATTGAAAAACTATCCCCCCGTTCGAGTTTTTTTTTGAATGAAACGAATGCTAACTAATGGGTTTTGCAAAGCGTTTTTAAGAATTTGCACTTTGGAAAAAATCAAAAAAACCGGCAAAAAAACAGAAAATTTTGGGGGGCGGTGAGCCTAACTTTTTAAAAAAAATCAATGGTGCGGGAAAACCCCGCACAAAAAAAAACTAAAATACAAGGCCAAAAGCCTTGTTTACCTTGATGATGACTTTTTTCTTCCTTTGCCGCTTCTTGAAGAGTTTGAAGAGCCTGAAGAAGAACTTGATTTACTAGACATTTGTATCCTCCCACTTTTTTGAACCAAAAAAAAATTTTGGCCAATATTATTCCCGTGTTCCCGAATATAAAGTTTTCCCCGTTTTTCCACAAGTTGGCTGTGAAAAGAATTTTTCCAGGATGGAAAAGAGAATAATTTTCTTTGAACTAGATTTTTGCCGCAAAAAAAACAGGTGTTTGGTGATGGCGTGGCTTTCAGCCATCTTTTTGGCCCCGGGCTTTTTTTCGTTCACATAGTGCGGCTGATGCAATCAGGCGGGCCGTGAAAATACCCAGGTTTCTTGGGGTTTTGGAAGCCGCGGTGGGTTTTGCAATTGCCGGCACCACGGCAATACTCCCGGAATTCTCCATCGAGGTTAATTCCGCACTTGAAGGCAATTCTTCTTTGGCTGGAAAAATAAATACCCCGGCCGGGATTTGAACCCGGGCTATAGGCTTGAAAGGCCCATGTGCTTGGCCGGACTACACTACCGGGGCATGAAACAAATTAATTTTCGCCTGAAATGCTTTTTTAAAAGGATGCAATAAAAAAGTGTGTATAACTTATCAATTATCCATAATCGTTTTTTAATTTCTTCTTTAACAAAAAAAAGGTGGTTTTGTTTTGGCAAAGTTTCCGGCAGCAGAAAAAAGGCTGTTTTCCAATGTATGGATTTGCATGAGGTGCAATGCCAAGAACAGGGCAAGCCCTGGCAAACAACCCGCCAAGTGCAGGAAATGCCAAAGCAAGCGCTTTAGGCTCAAAAACAAGGCCAAAAAAGCCGCTGGCACCAAGGCATAAAGACATTCATTAAAAAGGCACTTTGGGCTACAAAAATCAGTGTTTATATGCTCAAGGGTTTTTTCGAACTGCTCCGGCCGGTCAACTGTTTAATGGCTTCAATCGGGGCGATGATTGGGGCTTTTGCAGGAATGAACGGCGTTTTCCTTGACGCACAAGTATTGCTTGCAATGGCTTCTGCATTTGCCATCTGTGGTGCAGGCCAGGCAATCAATGACTACTTTGACTTGAGGGTTGACGCGAAAAAAAACCCAGGCCGCCCGGTTCCTTCTGGAAAAATAAGCCCAAAAACCGCATTGCTTTTTTCAAGTGGGTTGTTTGCCACAGGGCTAATTCTTGCAGGCTTTGTTAACGCCTCGGCACTCGCAATTGCAGCCGCATTTTCCGGGCTTTTGTTTGTTTACTCGTGGAAAATGAAGAAAGTAAAAATACTTGGAAACATCGTGGTCTCGCTTGCAACCGCTTTCACACTCTTGTTTGGCGCAAGCGTGGCTGCAGACTATTCTCTGGCAGTTTTTTTCGCGGCAAGCGCTTTTTTTGCAAGCATGGGCCGCGAAATAACAAAAGACTTCGAGGACAAAAAAGCAGACGAGGGGGAAAAAAAATCAATCGCGCATGTTCTTCCACAGAAAACAATTTCTTTTCTTGCCGCGCTTTTTTACGCTCTTGCATTCACTATTTCAGCGTGGCTTTGGTTCAGTGGAACCCTGAACAATATTCTTTACGTTTTCTCCATCTCACTTGGAGGCATAGTGTTTCTTGGCTCCGCAGTTTCACTCATGCGCGGCAATGCCGGCCTTGCACAGCGCTTAAGCAAGGCAGGAATGGCTTTGTCCCTGATTGGGTTTATTTTTGGCGTGGTATGAAAAATGCGCGAAATCATTATTGAAAAAACTGCCTCTTTTCTCCATGCAAGAGGTTTTTCTGTCACAAGCTTTCTGCACACAAACAACTGCTTTGACCTGGCTGCAAAAAGAAGCGGGCAGGTCTTTTTGCTCAAAATGCTTTCAAACATTGATGGCCTGCGGGAAGAACAGGCACAGGAACTCCTGCGCATAAGCAGCATCACTCACTCGCCTGCATTTGTGATTGGCGAGAAATCCAAGTCATTTGAAATGAAAAAAGGGACAGTCTACGAACGGTACGGCGTTAACTGCGTCACAACTGAAACATTCCGTTCAATTGTTGAAGATGACCTGCCACAAGTCAGGTACTTTAAGGGAAAAGAAACAGTCGAAATTGATTCCGAAAAACTCAGGCTAAAAAGAAAAGGCCTTGGCATGACGCTTGAACAGACCGCCCAAAAAATCGGCCTCACACCCGAATCAGTCCACAGGTATGAAACAGAGGGAAGCGCGTCCCTTGAAGCTGCAAAAAAACTTGAAAAACTCTTTGGGCAGGGGTTTCTTTCGCGAATAGACGTGCTTGAACCATCAAAAGAACTTGGGCACGGTGAAAAAAAAGAGCTTGATGACGTGTTTGCAAAAATAGAAAAACTCGGGTTTGACCTCGAGTTTTTTTCCCACGCGCCATTCCGGGCTTTTTCAAGCCCTCATGGAAAAATTTTTCTCAACCGTGGAAAAACCGGCAAAGAAATCAGGAAAAAGGCAATTGAGCTTGGCAAAACCAAAAAAATAATCGGTGGCGAGCCATTCATTATCGCAAAGGAGGCACGCGAACACGAGTACCATGGGATACCCATAATCAATGAAGAAGAGCTTTTCTCCATGACCAGGCACAAAAACCTCCTTGAAGCCGTGAAAAAAAAAGGGAAAAAATGAAGCACGAAATTTTCCGGAAAAAGCGCGAAAAACTTGTCGAGCACCTCAAGGCAACGCTTGCCGTGCGGACAAAACCGGTTGAAGACGCGTTTTTGCAGACAAAAAGGGAACTCTTTGTTACAAAAAGCATGGAGGAATACGCGTACGCCGATGATGCACTCCCAATTGGTTTTGGGCAGGCTATTTCCCAGCCAAGCACGATTGCAGCAATGCTTGAGTTTTTGTCCGCACAAAAAGGAATGCACGCAGGGGAAGTTGGGAGCGGATGTGGATACGTTGCAGCACTGCTTTCCCGCATAGTCGGAGAAAAAGGGAAAATCACTGCAGGTGAAATAGTGCGAGAGCTTGCGGAAAAATCCCGCGAAAACCTCAAAGCACAAGGCTGCAAAAACGTCACGGTTGTTGAAGGTGATGCTGTGGAAATCCTTCCAGGCTTTGGGCCGTTTGACAGGATACTAGTCAGTGCCGCCTGCCCGTTCATCCCAAAGCCTTTGTTTGACTCGCTCAAAGAAGGCGGAGTGGCAGTTGCACCTGTGGGGGACCAGGGAACCCAGGTTCTTACAAAACTTTCAAAAATCAAAGGCAAGCCGGTCAAAGAAGAGTTTCTTGAAAGCCATTTCATTTTTGTTCCAATGAGGGGAAAACATGGATTCCGGCAGCTATGAAGAAACCTACAAGCGGGTTGAGGCACTCGGCGTAAAAATGGAAAACTATGATTTGACAAACATTTCAAGGCTGTACAGCGCGCTAAAACTAAAACAGGATTTTTTTGCCATACATGTTGTGGGGACAAACGGCAAGGGAAGCGTTACAGCTTTTCTTTCAAGCATCCTCGCAAAAGCAGGTTACAGGACAGGCGCTTTTGTCTCACCGCACCTTTTTGACCTGCGCGAAAGAATACTTCTCAACAACAAAATGATTCCAAAAAAAGATTTTCAACGCCTGGCACAAAAAATCTTTGACTGCATGGGTAAAAACAATCTTGAAGCAAGCTATTTTGAGTTCACGACAGTTCTTGCGGCAATGTTTTTCACGGGAAAAAAAGTGGAGATTGCAGTTCTTGAAGCAGGGCTTGGGGGGCGCCTTGACGCCACCAATTTTTTCAATGGAAAGATAAACGTGGTAACCTCCATTTCGCTTGAACACACGGCCACGCTTGGAGGCACTATTGAAAAAATCGCGCTTGAAAAAGCAGGGGTGATCAAGCCCGGCTCGGTGACAGTTATTTCCAAAAATAATGCAGGGATGAAAACCGTGAAAAAAATTGCAGGGCAAAAAAAATCCATGGTCATCGAAGCTGGTTTTCACGACACCGGCCTTGCCAGGGGAAAACAGTCTTTTGAACTTGTGAACCCGCAAAAAAAAGGGCCTTTCAGGATTTCCCTTTTGGGGCATCACCAGGCAGAAAACGCGTCCCTGGCAATTTCAGCCGCTTTGGAACTCAAAAAATTTGGCTTCAACATTACAGAAAAAGCAATCAGGGAGGGTTTTTTGTCTGCAGAAAACAATGGCCGCCTGGTGATTGTAGGCAAAAACCCGTTGATGGTTTTTGACTGTGCGCATAATCCGGGCGGGTTTGAAGCGCTCAAAAAAAACCTCGGCCTCTTCAAGTTCAAGCGCCTGTTGCTTGTTTTTTCAGTGATGAAGGACAAGGAATGGAAAAAAATGCTTGAAAGCTTTCCATTTGACGAATTGCTTGTTTCAGGAATGGGCATTGAGCGCGGGCTTGACCCTGCAGAAGTGAAAAAAGCGTTTCCACAGGCGCGGGTTTTTGACGGCATCTGCTCCGCAATCAAAACAGGGAAAAAAAATGCGAAAAAAGAAGACCTTGTCCTGGTTGCAGGCTCGATTCACGCAATTGGGTTGGCCTTGCAGTGCATTAAAAAGCACTAGAACCACTTTTCAAGGCTTGACTGGCCGCCTTTTTCGGAAGATTTTTCCCCCAGTTTTTTGAGGGCGCTTTCGACGCGAATGCTGGAAAAACCGTGCTGTGTAACAAGGAAGTCCAGGATTTTTTCCCTGTCCGGCAACTGGAATTCTATTTTGAAATCCGGTGAATAAGGCGGGTTGAGGAAAATTTCCTCGATTTCCTTGTAATCAAACCCAGGCTCAAAACCTGTTTCTTTCACGATTTCCTCAAACGAGCCAAACTTTTTCACCAAAGAAAGGGCTTTTTTTGGCCCAATCATGGGAAATTTTTCATTAAAGTCAGTCCCAATCAAAATCCCAAGCCAGATGAGTTTTTCGCGCGAAATGCCAAGGGCTTCAAGGTTTTTTGAAAGTTCTATTTTTTCCGGTGCAACGTCAACGTAAAAGTTTTTTCCAGGAACTTTTCTTTTTCCACTGACTGAAATGTTTCTCAGCAGCAATGGCGTACCAAACAACAACGAGTCATAATCCTGGCTCACACAGCCAAAAATTTTTCCTTTCAGGCACATTTGTGAAATCTGTGCCTCACCCTCAGAGGGGGCTTCAATCACCGGCAGCCCCATAAAACCAAGCAGTTTTTTCGCGTCACTAATCATTTCATCGGAGAGCCTGAGTGCACGTGACCCAAACTTTTTTGCATCTTCCATGTTTCCTTCTTTGAGTGCCTTTTCGTGCTTCTCGATTGCATCCGTGCGAATTTTTTTTCTCTCTTCAATAGTCTTTTGCTTGAGCTTGGGGGGTTTTCCGTCAAAAACAAAAACGGGTTTCACCCCTTTTTCAAGCAGGTTAACCGTCCTGTAAAGAAGACCCGTGAGATGCGAAGTCACGTTTCCATCCGCATCCATCAATGGCGTGCCGTCGGGACCCCGGATGCTTGACAAAAACTGGTAAATGATGTTGTAAGAGTCAATTCCAACCAGCCGCCCGCGCAGGTACCCAAGCTCTATTTCTTCCTTTACAACCAGCCCCCCTATTGCCGTGCCCATAAAAAAAACTGTGGTTGAAAAGAATTTAACTTTATGTCAAAGCACAAAATTTATAGGGGGATTGCTTTGGCTTGGCAGATAGCAAACCAATAAAGCTATTTGGCAAAGTTCTTGGTTTGCTATAACATCAGTTTTTTGCCCAGAATTCCTGGACAAATTTTTCCGGCTGCATGGTTTTAACCGCGTTTAAGTCTTTTGGAAAGCACTTTGAAAAATTGCCCCAGTCATAACGCTTGTCAAGGAAAACGACCACGCCTTTGTCTGACTCGCCCCGGATAACCCTGCCACCGGCCTGGACTGCACGCGAAACTGCGGGAAAAAGGTAGGCATAGTGCCAGCCACGGGCAAATTTTTCCTCGAAAAAATCAATCAGGCACTTGGTGTAAAGGTCAAGTTCCTGCAGGGGCACGCCGACAATGACTGCGCATAACAACTCGTTTCCGGGAAAATCAATTCCTTCAGCGTATGAACCGCTTGCCGCCCCCAAAAGTACTCCCCCGAATTTTTTCCCCGCGTCACGGAAGCGCTTCAACTGCACCACGCGCTCACCAGGCGACATTTCCTTTCTCTGCCTGAAAATTTCTCTTTTTACAAGGGGCTGGAGGAAAAAATTAACCTGGTCAAGCATTGAAAAACTTGGGAAAAAAACGGCAGAATTCCCGGGAGTGAGGTTCACGATCCCAGCAACGGTTCTGGCTATTTTTTTGTACTCCTCTTCGTTGCGCTCTGCAAAGCGCGTGGTAACGCTTGGCACAACAAGAGTCAAACGGTTTTCCTTGGGAAACGGGTTTGCATATTCTTTGAGCACGGTTCTTGCAGGGCCCATGCCAAGCAAATCACGATACATGATAGTGGGCAAAAGCGTGCCTGACATGGCGATAGTCGAGTGTGTCTTGTTGAAAACGCTGCCAAGAAAATCAGATGAATCAAGGCACAGCAGGGACAGGCCGTACCCACTGCCGTTTGGAAAGGCACGGCAAATGCGCACAAAGTTTTTTTCGTCTCTTTGCCAGTTGTCTAAAAAATTTGCAACCCTTACAAGGCGTGACTTGGAACGGCTGGATGCCTCAAGGTAATCAACTGCACGAAGGCGCAGTGTCGAAGAAAAATTCTCCATGTCACTGATTTTTTCTGAAACCTGGATTGAAAAATCGTCTTTTTGCACAAGTGCCTCGCTTGCACCATTTTTCAGGGAATTTTTTGCAATAGTGGAAATGGTTTTTTTCACGTGCCTGCATTTCTCAACCAAGCCAGTTTCACCAAGCTTTGACAATTCTTCACATGCCTGGTCAAGAACAAAAGTTGACAATGAAGAGCCAAGGATTTTTCTCACGCGCTCCGGGACATTGTGTGCCTCGTCAACAATCACAATGCTTTCTGAAAGCTTTTTTGAAAGCCGATTGAGCGTGAACTTGTGCACGCGCGGGCTGAGCAGGTGAAAATAATCGCACACGATTACGTTGCGCTCCCTGCCTGCAATCACGCTTGCCTCATACGCGCACATCGGCCGCTCACCCTCTGGCCCTGCCATGGAAACGCATTTTTCCTTGAACTCAAAATGGTTGAGGACCGGCAGGGAAGATTTTGAAAGCTTTTCAATGTAGAGGCGCGAAACATCCTTTTGTGCCTCGGAGTAACCGACAGCGTTCCCGTAATAACTGCATTGCTCGCGTTTCACCCTTTTTGAACAGACTTCGTAAAAACCCTCAGAGTCAGCACCTGACAATAACGGGTCGGAGCACATGTGGCGCTTTCCGACAAAGTCCACCGCTGAAACGCTTACGCCGAATTTTTTTGAAATGCTTTTAACCACGTCAACTGCCAGCTCGTGCTGGGATGTTTTCGGGGAAAGAAAAAACACGGTCTTGTCGTTCTCCAGGGCATATGTTATGGCGGGGCAGAGGACCGAAACGGTTTTTCCAAGGCCTGTTGGGGCATGGCACACCAAGTGCTTTTTTCCCTCAAGGGCACTCCACACACCATCCATGAACTCTGCCTGGCTTTGCCTTGGCTTTTCAAACGGAAACAAAACCCGGTCCAAGTCCATGAAAAACACACAGCAAAGCGGTTTTTTAACTGGCCCGTGGGACGTTGCCGGTGCCGAATTGCACGCAAAAGCACTTAAACGTTTTTTTATTAACGCTTTTGTGGCTTTATGTTTACGGGGTTTAAGGCATGCCAAAGCTAACGTTGCAGGGAAAACGGCTGGTTGGAGACTTTTCTGACGAAGAAATGAAAAGCCTGGAACTGCCACTTGACAAGGAGTTTGAAATACTCAAGGCAAGGAAAGGAATCTGGGTGCTCGTGGAAACTACCCAAGTGCCAAAGCCCGTTGTGCGCGTTGACGAACTTGAACAAAAAATAATCGGTTACCTCAAAAAAAAGCTCCCGACTGACCTGGTTGAAGGGAAGTTTGAGAAAACGCTTTCAAAAGAAGAGCTCGAAAAATTCAGGCAAATGCTTGCAGAAAACAGGGTGGAAAAATTCAAAACCAACCCCAAGTACATAAAATTCATTTACCGCCCAAAAGAACAGGCCCGCCAGCCATTTTTGTTTGAAAACTCGGAAAAAAACCCCGAGGACTACACGATTGAAAAAAACGGGTTTGCGGTTTTCAAGAACGAGGCACAGGCAAACAGGGCGGGTGCTGAACTTGCAGACAGGATAAAGCGCGGGGAGATAAAAGGACTCCGCTCTTTCACCGGTTTTTTTTACGCAATCGACACAAGCCTCCTTGAAAGCGCGTGCACAAAAATAATCACCTCAATGCAGAAACAAAAAAAAGCCACTTTGGCAGAACTCTCAACTGACACAAGGCTCACTTCCACACTTGCAAAAATATGCTGCCTGTTTTTGTCCGAAGAAGGAATTTTGCTTGAAAAAAAAACTGAGAACTATGAGTTCATCGAGTGACCACAAAAATGGACATCCTCATACCAATTCTTTCAAAACAGGAAAATGACCCGCAGTTCCTGGCAGCCGCCACAAAAGAATCAGAAAAAGTTTTCCTCCTCGTAATAGTGGATGCAGGCGTGCCTGAAATGAGTTTTGGCTTCACTGCAACAGAAATCGGGCATGGAAACACATTAATGCGGGAAATAAAAAGAAAACTCCAGGATGGCGGAAAACAGGTATTCGAGTGCCTGGAGTGGGGCGAGACAATCCCAAAAATAATCAATTTTGCAAAACTGAAAAAAATCAAAAAAGTCGCCCTGAAAAAACAGGACACCCAAGGTTTCAAAAAACTTGCAAAACTATTGCGCGATGAAAAAATTGAAACAGAAATAATATGAACAACGCCGTTCAGCCGTAAACAATCTGCCTGGCGGCATCCTTTTTTTCCCGTGCTTTTTCCTGGTGCTTTTCAAGCCAGGGAATGGCAAAGCCTATGCAGATTTGCTTTATCTCACTTGACAGCATCGCGCCGCTCTTGTAATCATCATAAATTTTTTTGAGTTTTTTTGAGTCCGGCAAGTGAAAGTTTAATACCTCGTAAACGCGGCAGATTTCAGGCACGCCGCCCAATCGGCGGTGCTCTTCAAGCGTGTTCCTTCCGCCAGTGAACGCGGTCATTATCTTGCGCTCAGCCTCTTTTGGCGGGTCATTGAGAAAAAGCGTGGCTTCGGGGCGCGAACTTGACATTTTTGCACCCTCGCGCAGGCCCCGCATGTGCTTGAAGTAAACAAAACCCGGGGCAAAAAAATTGTAGGACATGCGCTTTGCAATGTCGCGTGCTATGCGCGCATGCGGGTCCTGGTCCAGGCCAATCCCAGTCACGCTTGGCATTGGGCCGGCAAACTCTTTTAACTGTGGGTGGAGAATATCCGCGTACTGCAGAAAGTTTGACGCGACTTTTCCAAGGTCAACATGCCCATAGGTTGCTTCAAAAGTGTTTGCAGTGATTTTTTTGCTTAGCTCAAACGCGAAACCGAAATAGCGCACCGGGTTTTTTGTGCTTCCCCTGCTCTGCACGTAAATGTCTTTTTCACCCACGCCAAGCGCAAGTGCGTGGGAAACGTTTTCAACCGCGATTTCGCGCGCGCGGTCAATTGACCCCACCTGGGTGTCAGGCCTTGAAAGATAACCATCCAAATCAGCTGCACAGAAAAAACTCTTTGCGCCAAGTGTTTTCAGGAAAACAAACAGGTCAATGTCTACCTTGTGCCCAAAGTGCAGGCCCCCGGAACACGCGATTCCAGTGACGTTCACAAAGGGTTTTTTTCGTTTCACTGCATCTGTGACGCGGTTAAAGTCCCTGTGTGCAACTATGTGGCCGCGCTCGAAAAAATAGTGGCCAAGGCTTGTTTTGGCGTCAATCTGGCTTAAGCCAAATTCCCTGAAAACGTGCGAGTAGTCCTTTACCTCATTGCTTCCCCATGGGTCGAGTTCCACTAAAAAAAACACCTTTTTTGCAAAAAATAATGTTGGAATTATTGTATTTAAATAGTAACACTCAAGAGAATAATGGGTTAAAATGCCATTACTGTTGGACAACAAGGTAATTGTGCGCGAAAAAAAAGTCAAGGACGCACTCATCCAGAAGGGCTTTGGGGACAAAAAAGACTCTGAGCTAATCCTTGACCTGCTTGAAGCATGTTACCTGTTTGAAAAAGAAAAAATCGAAATCAAGGACGAGAATGGGAAAAAAGCGGACCTTGAAACCCTTTTGTCCCGCGGGGCAAAGAAAAACAAGAACTTTTACAACAAGCTTGTCGTTTTCAAGGATTTGCGCGAACGCGGGTTTGTCGTAAAAACCGGTTTCAAGTTCGGCTTTGACCTGAGGGTTTACCCGCGCGGGAAAAAGCCCGGCGAAGAGCACACCCAGTGGGTAATAAAAGTTGCAACACAGGACGAAAAAATGTCAATGACCGAGTATTCGCGCATGGTCAGGCTTGCAGGAAACATCAAAACCACGCTATTGATTGCGGTCGTGGACTCGGAAAACGACGTGAACTATTACGAAACTAAAAGGATAACGCCTTAGATAAAGAAAAAACAGAGTCAGGAAAAAAATAAAAACAGCCGGCTTTTTTTAGAAGTCGACTGCGCGGACTGTTTTTCTGCCGTTTGCTTTGGCCCTGTCAACAGCTGATTTGACCATTTTCATGACCTCTGCATTCAACCCGTCAACCGCATCTCCTGCAGTGTTCATGTCACTGGACTTGATTGATTCCTTGACTTTTGATGCAACTACAAACATATCGCTCATAAAAAAACCCTCCAAAAAATGATGAAAATTCGAATTAAAAGAACCCCAAAAACCTTTTTAAAGCTATAACCAAAAAAACGCCTAAAAAAGGCATTTTAAGCCATTTTTGGGCAAAAATGAAGAAACAGTTAAATGAAAAGTGCTGGTTTTGCCTGGAATTTCGGCTTTTTTTGGAAACGTACTTTTACAGGCCCCCACCAGCAGTATGTATATGAATCGAATGTTTTTTAATGCCTTTTTTCGTAAAACCAATTATACTATTTTTTTTGACTCTCAAGACGTGGTTTTAGTTGACTGAAACAGAAAACAAGCCAAACTCCCAGCCTCTTTTGGAAAAACTCAAAAACCCTGAAAAATTCAGGCAGGCAGTCATATTCGGGGTTTTGGTGCTTGCCATTCTTGCAATAATTGTGGTTTATTCTTCGCTTATTATTGAAATCATTTCAACCAATTTTTTTGACGGCAACTCCCTGACAAATTACCTGCCTATAGCCACACAGGTCGTTTTCCTTATTTTTGGGACATGGGTTTTTCTCACTGTCACAAAATATTTTATCTCAAAGCACCTGGAAAACCGCGGGAAAAAAAAGGAAATCAAGCTCATTGTCTCGCTTTACTCGTACGTTGTATGGGGGCTCATGCTCGTACTCATCGCTTCAACGCTCTTCAAAGACATAGGGATTTTTCTTGCCTCTTTGGGGCTCATTGGTTTTGGCTTGACGCTTGCATTGCAAAAACCAATCCTTAACTTTGTAGGCTGGCTGATTCTCGTCCTGAAAAAACCATTCAACCTTGGGGACAGGATAGAAGTCTCAGGCCACAGGGGGGATGTCACTGGAATAAGCATCATGCATACTACCATGCAGGGAACGCGCCTGAACAGCCACGAAAAAAGCGAGCAGACAATCACAATCCCAAACGAGCTCATACTCACAACGCCGGTGCTTAACTACACTAAAAGGTTTGATTTTTACTGGGATGACATCACGTTTGTAGTGACTTATGGCAGCAACTGGAAAAAAGCCGAGAGCATATTGTTTGACATTGCCTCAAAAACCACGAAAAAATATGTCACCATACCAGTCAGGGCTGGAAGGGGGGACAAAAAAGAACTCGGGGACGCAATAGCATTGTTAAAGGAGGCGTCAAAAAAACTTTCAAAAGGCATACTCAAGGAAAGCCTGAAGGAAAAAATCGAGACCATGAAGACAATTGAGCACCAGGCAATTGAAGAGCCGCCCTCACCACACATAAGGGTTGATGCACTTGAGTCAGGAATTGGCTTAAACGTGCTTTATCTTGCAGACATACGGTCAACCCGGCGCATGAAGACAGATATAACGAGGGCATTTCTTTCAGAAGCCGAAAAACAAAATGATGTCCACATAGCTTACCCGCACATGCAGATTGTTTACGACCAGAAAAGCCACCAGCCGCAGTTCAACAAAAGGCTTTCAGAATTCTCTGAAAAACAGGAACCGCAGGCAACCACAAGCGTTTAAAAAAACATCAACCAATGGGTTCTCTAAATGGCAGACATTGCATTCCCGCTTCTTGTCTTTATTTCTATTTTCCTCATTACTGACCCATTTGCAAACATCCCAATATTCATGTCTTTTCTCCACCAAATGCCAAAAGAAGAGAGAATGAAAACCATACGCAAAAGCCACGCAATTGCACTGATAGCGTTTTTTTTGTTCAGTTTTTTCGGCCTGGCAATTTTCGAGTACCTCAACATAGAGTTTTTTTCCTTTAAAATCGCAGGCGGGCTCTTGCTCATGGTGATTTCTTTTGAAATGCTGTTTGGGATAAAAACAAGGACTGAACTTACCAAGAACGAACAGCAGACAGCGGAGGAAAAAGACGACCTTGCAATCACGCCCCTTGCAATCCCATTGATAACAGGGCCGGGGGCAATAACGACAGGCATAGTCCTGTTTTCCCGCACAAAGACAAACTTCCAGGCCCTCGAGTTTGCCCTTGCGTCAATCGCCGCCTATGCTTTTGGGTACTTTTTGTTCACACAAAGCGACAGGATAACAAAAATCTTTGGCGCAATCGGCATGAAAATCGCGACAAGGGTCATGGGGCTGCTTCTCATGTCACTTGCAGTGCAGTTTGTGATAAATGGGATAAAAGAATCAGGCCTGTTCTGAAAAAAAAATTATTTTTCCTCAAGCCTTGGCCCGTGCTTGTAATGCGGAATCCGCGGTACTGCCACGGCATAAATCATTGCAATTAAAGCAATCGCGTACCAGCCAAAGCCAATCGCCATCCCGATTGAAGCGGAGAACCAGATGCTTGCAGCAGTCGTCAGGTTCCTTATTTCACCCGAATTGTCCTTGAGTATTATTCCTGCACCCAAAAAACCAACCCCGGTTACAATTTGTGCAGCAATGCGTGCGGGAGACGCAGGATCAAGCCAGATGGAGCCAAAAGTGAACAGCGCAGAACCCGCAATCACCAAAGAATGAGTGCTTATCCCGGCTGCTTTTCCGCGGCCCTCGCGCTCAGCGCCAATCACATAACCAATTATGAGGGAAAAAACCAGGATTGTTGCAAACTCCACTTCAAAACCGCTTAAAAAACCTTCAAGCATGAAACAAACAACAAATAAGAATTATTTAATACTATCCAAGGCCTAAATACTTGAAAAACAATGCCAAGAATACACAAACCAGCCGGCTCAAGGCAAAGGCAAGAAGCAATAAGGCGTTCCGCTTTGAGGCAGGCCAGAATGTATGAATTAAAAAAAATTACAGGATATGCCAGAAGATTAATAGCCGAATCATTCCTGAAAAACAAAACGCCCGCAGATAAAAAAATAATCACAAGAGTTTTTCAACAAATTCGGGGGAAAAAATCAATTCCAAATGCAAATCATCCTGAGTTACTCAGGGCTCTTTTTGAAGCCCAGGAACAATGGGAAACAATTTACACAAGGGATAAACTCAAGACAGCCATAATGAAAGCCACGAAGGCATATGTTCTAAAGCACGGTAAAACGCCTTCACCAGCAGAAATATCGGCACAAACAGGCCTATCCGAAAGAACAGTTAAAATTTTTATAACCAGGATGTACAATAAAATATTTGTAAAACCAGCGCGCGCTCCAACCAAAGGGCACAGAAAAACCAAACCCATGAGCCGGGACAAAGGCCACGATTGATTTCACGCTATTCCTTCCAGGAACGCCTTCCTTTTTCTCTCAGGAAACTTTTCAATCGCGTAGCGGAGCATTGTGCGCGGCATTTCCGCATGGTTTTCTTTCAGGAAATCCTTGAGGCGCTTTTGGTCGCGTTTTCCTGCTTCGCGGAGCATCCAGCCAACCGCCTTGTGAATCAGGTCATGCCTGTCACCCAAAAGCAGTTCTGCAATGGCAAAGGTTTCTTCAAGCCGTTTCCTTTTTATGAAAGCAAAAGTCGAGACAATTGCAATCCTGCGCTTCCAAAGGCTGGGTGAACGGGCATACTCATGCAAAAGCTGTTTATCCCTGTCAAGCAAGTGCTCGCCCAGAATCTTGTCCGCCGACAAGTCAACGAGGTCCCAGTTGTTGACACCCTGCAGGTTAGAAGTGTAAAAGTCAACGATTTCCTTTTGCGCGCCCATCGGCGCTTTTTTGAATTTCTCTACAAGGATAAGCAGTGCCACAAGGCGCTCTTCGTGGATTTTTGAACCCAAAAGATTTTTTATGCTATTAAAATCAATGCCGGAAAATTTTTTTGCCACGCTACGCGACTTTGGCACGGTTACTCCAAGAAAAACGTCGCCTTCGCCATACTCGCCTGGCCCTGTCCTGAAAAAACCTGCAAGGATTTTTGCCTTTTTAGCGTCGGAAAGCGCGGAGAGTTCCTTGCGGAGCATGGTTAGAGCATTCATCAAAAAAAACCTTGCCAGAGTCATGTTAAAAAACAGTTATTTAGAGGCAAAAATGCCGCTGCAGCCGCCTAGGTTAAATGCCCGAACAATAACCCTGCCCCGATTGAAAAAACAAAAACCATTACCGCGTAAGCGATTGTCCTTTTCGTGCCCATGATTCCCCGAACCACTAAAATGCTTGGCAGCGAAATCACGGGGTCAGCCAAGAGATACGCAAGTAACGGGCCTTTGGCCATGCCCAAATCCAGAAACGACCTGGCAAGCGGGACTTCGACCAGGGTCGGGAAGTAAACCAAAACCCCAAACAGGACCGGGACTGCAACAGCCCATAATGAAGTGGTTCCGAAAAAAGTTGCAATAAAGCCCGGCGGAATCAGGGCCCTGATGACCCCCGAAGCGAAAACCCCGACAAGCAAAAGCGGGACAATCAGCTTTGCAAAACCCCGGGTTTCACGCATCCAGTTACCCAGTTCCTCTCTGGAAAAAAAGCTTTTTGCAACCCAGGCAATGAAAACAGCCAATGCGAAGACGAGTGCATATTTTGCAGGGGTTTCTTCCATGCGCGTTCCGGCTACCAGGACACCCACCATGGCTGCAAACAGGAGGAACAATCGTTTCCACTGGAATCCCCCGGTTTTTTCAAAAAGCGTTGAATCTGATTTCTCCGCGGGCTCGGGAAAAAAGCGGGCCAAAATCAAGCCGATGGAGATTGCAAACAAAACCGAGAAACCAATTCGCGCAAATGCTATGTCCCAGCCAATCAGGCTACCAGTATAAATAATGGCAATAATGTTGGTCGCGGGAGCCGTATACAAAAATGCAATGGCAGGCCCAAGCCCGGCCCCGCTTTTCCGGATGCCCGCAAACAACGGCAAAACAGTGCAGGAGCAGACTGCAAGCAGCAAACCACAGACAACCGCCAAAGGGTATGAAACCCATTTCGGAGAATTTTTCCCCAGATACGGCAATAAGGCGCTTTTTGGAATCAATGCAGACATGGCACCGGCGATAAAAAACGCGGGAACCAGGCAAAAGAGGGTGTGCGCCAGCAAGTAATCAAGAATCGCGTTAAGCCCTGCTGAAAACAAAAAAAGCAAGTCCATTCTTTAACTCCTTTTCTTAATCAGCGAGAGAATTTCATCCGAAGCCGCGACGCGGCCTGACAGAACTATTTCCCCGTCAATTGCCAGTGCAGGCGTGGAAAAAACACCGCGGCGTATGATTTCCTGCAGGTCAAAAACATGTTCAACTGTCGCAGTGATTCCTGCGCGCGCCACGGCTTCCCGCGCTTCCTTTTCAAGATAGAGGCACTTTGAACAGCCCGTGCCCAAAACCTCGATCTTCATTAGTCTACCACCTAGAAATGTCCTTGAGGATGCGAACGGCTTTAGGTGTAAGGGAATACAGGCGCCTTGAGCCGTTCCTCCGGACAGAAACCAGGTCCGCGCCGCGCAATTCCTTCAAATGCTGGGAAACCGCAGGCTGGGACTTTTTCACAAAAGCAGGCAGTTCACACGCACAAATCTCGCCGTTTGAAATTTTTTTCAGCAATTTCAGGCGCGTATCATCAGCCAGCGCATTCAAAATATAAGTTTTCACGAATATAAAAAAAGGCGAATAGCTTAAAAAAGTATTCAGGCAACCGATGGCACTCATTCAGGTTTTGAACGGCGAGAAATCCGTATCATAGTCATAGGCATCAATGCCCTCTTCCTTTTTCAAAAACCCGGTGACTTTGTAGGTCACTGGGGTGAAAGCCACTTCCACGCCCACCTTGAAAACGTAGTTTGAGGCAACGAGTGCAAGGAACACGTCAAACGGGAGCACGCCGTAAAACGCGATTATCGTAAACAATGCCGTGTCAACACCCTGCCCGACTATCGTGGAGCCGATTGTGCGCGCCCAAAGCATTTTTCCATTCGTCATTATTTTCATTTTTGCAAGCAGGAAACTATTCGAGAATTCCCCGGCGAAATAAGCGATAATCGAGGCGATTGCTATCCTTGGGACAACCCCCAAAATGAGGTCATAAGCTGGCTGGTTGCCCCAGCCTTCGGCAGGCGGCAAAAGGCCGACAATGAAAAAAACCACGGACATCAGAACCAGTGATAAAAAACCTGTCCAAATTACCTGCCTTGCCTTTTTGTACCCGTATACTTCGGTGAGTATGTCCCCGAAAATATATGAAAGCGGGAACAAAATCGTGCCTGCGTCAAGCACAAGCAGCCCCATCTGGGCGATTTTTGTGGAGGCAATGTTTGAAATAATCAGGACTGCGACAAACAGGCCGGTTATGGCTGGCAAGAACCTTGCCTGGCTTTGGATTTCCTTTTTTTCCATCTAAAAAACAATCCAGGAAAAGCAATTAAAAGGCTTCCAACCAATAGTTTTTTTAGTCAATATTCTTGCTAATCCCTCAAAACGAAATAGAGTTCCACACTTTTGAACATCACGGAAAAGTTTACAGATGATGCAAAATGAAAGCGCAACGCATGGCAGATGCTATCAAAGAGGACATAAAATGGGGTTTAAAAAAAAGCAGTTTGCGACGCCGGCTTGCGACCAAAAAAACTAAAAACCAATTCCACGCTTTACATCACAAGCGACCTGATTGAACACATTTTACAGGAAATAGAAAAACGCTGACACAAGATTTAAACCATTTTTGGATGACTTTTAATACTGGCCTATGATGAACTGACGATGACTCTGAACTCGTGATGACAGATGGGCAAACTGAGGCCATTTCTTTTAGTCAGGCTGTTTTGGGAGTAACCCGAGTTTTTTGACGATAATCCAGGCAAAAAATGTTGAAACAATGGTTGAAGCAATCATTACATTTATGAACCAGGGCGCGTCTTTTGGTCCAAGCTCGAACACGGGGTTTGAGAGCGCGGTTGCAATCGTGTTTGGGACCAACAATGCAGTGCCAAGTATTGCCAGGTAGCCGCCAAGGAGGGCAACGCGGTTGTTGAAAACCTGCAATTGGTTGTTGTAAATTGACTGCACGACTTCAAGGCCGCTTGCAAGGACTTCACTCAAATGCTCCGCTAATTGTATGTGGGAATTGACTTCGTAAACCAGGGCACTGATTTTTTCAAGCAACTTGACATCATCAGTGAGGAGGTCTGCGTCCCCGTAACGAAGTGAATTCACTGCATCAACGGAAGCCCAAAGCCCGGACAAATACACTACGAGTGCGTGCTTCATGTCATGGATCTGTGCACCTAGTTTTTCGCGCGGAGCATTAGAATCAGATAAGTTGGCGCTGAGTTTGTCTCCTTCTTCCTCGATTTCAAGCAGGTGCTCAAAGTTACGGTTGTTGTTTTCATCAATAATCCTCACCAGCATGGAAGTGATGATGTCGCTTTTTGGCATTTTGCGCGGAAACTTTTTCATTAAAGTGCCCGCGTATCTGCGTAAACGGAAAAACCGCTTGACTTCGGTTGTGTGAAGGCTAAGAATCAGGTTGTCCTTAATGAGTATCATTACTGGGTTGAGTTTCACGTCAAAGCCCTTGGCCAAAATAGCCGGGACAATTACCCCCATTTCGTTTCCAAAGTCCTCGTAATTGCTGCGCATGTTTGTCAGAAGGCTTTTCACAAGCCCTTCTGAAAAACCCATTGAAATTGCAGTTGCAAGGGTCTCTTTTTCAAAATCATCCAAAAAATAATCAATCCACGAAATGCTGGACTCTGCAACAACATCGGCATATTCACCAATGTTTGGCGACTGGGACTTGAAAGTGGAACCGTCTTTTTTGAGGGAAGCGCAAAAGCACTTCTCGTTGACCGCCACACTCTCGCCAATTTTGAACGCAGAGTTGCCATTCGTTTCTTCAATCCCATTTGCCGCCAAAAAGCCCACCATTCAAACAAACAGTTAAAGACTATAATAAATTTTTCTATAAATTTCAGTTTAGAATAAAAAAAATGACCCCACTGGGATTTGAACCCAGGCCACAAGCTGGTTCTGAACTCTGCGTGGAATTTTATTACCGTCCCTTCGAAGAAGGGACACATACGCGCCGTGAACCCGCGCAAGGGTTC
>JAUSEO010000067.1 GCA_030651515.1 archaeon
GAAGCAAGCTGAAAGAACGCGCTGATTTTTTGATTGAATGGCTTGGCCTGAAAAAGTTTGAAGACATTCATGCAGAGGCACTAAGCGGCGGTTACAAAAAACTCTTGAACATTGCCTGTTCAATCGTGCATGACCCGCAAATAATTTTTCTTGACGAGCCGACAGTTGCACTTGACCCTGTTATAAGGGCAGGTATCTGGGCCAAAATAGTGGAAATGAAGGCGCAAAACAAGACAATCTGCCTGACAACACATTACCTTGACGAAGCACAGCTTTTGTGTGACAGGATAGCAATAATGTACCACGGGAAAATCCGGGCCAAGGACACGCCTGAAAACCTGATTGAAAATTATGCAGGCAAGGAAGTCATTGTGTTAAAGCTTGAGCAAAAACCTGAAAATATTGCAGCAGAGCTTTCAAAAGAATTTCCGGCATACTCTGTCCAGGTTTCCGGAAACGAGGTTTCAATAGTGGTGCCTAAGCGCTCTTCTTTTGATGCAATGGGAAAATTAAGCGGTTTTTTGGGCAAAAAAAGCCTGAAGGTCCTGTCCTCCACAATCAAACAGCCTGGAATCGATGAAGTGTTTTTTGCAGTCACAAAGGGGGAAGATTTGTGAGTGTGGAAAAAGCCTTTTCAAGGGCCTTGTTGTTTGCAAAAAACATTGCACTTGAGTTTTTGAAAATCCCTGCTTTTGCCGGAAAAGAAATAAACCTCGTGAAATCCCAAAAACTTGCTTATGCCCTGGTGATTTTTTACCCTATTTTGGCAATGGTTTCAATTGGCCTTGTCATTTCCGGGACAACTGGTTTGGACGTTGCCTTGGGTGCGCAACCGCAGTCAAAACTAAAAATAGGGGTCTTTTTCCCGGATTCAGTTATTGGAAACGAAGTAAAAAAAGAGCTTGAGTCCTTTGAATACCTTGAAATAACCAGTTTTTCAAGCCTTGAAGGCCTGAAAAAAGCCATTGAGACTTCAAGGGTGCGGCTTGGAATAGAGCTTGTAGAGCCAGAACAGGAGTTTTCTGTAATACAGACGCGTTTTTATTACGACAATTCCAACTTTGTTGCTTCAAGCACGCTTGTGGGCCAGGTCAAAACTGCAGTGCAAAGCATTGGCTTCAAAAAGTCTGCACAGGTTTTAAGCACCCTGATTTCTGACCTGAACTCCATTGAGGGCACGCTTGATTCACAGATTGGCAAAACGGACGAGCTGCTAAAACAGCTTGAACGGGGGGATGCAGAAATAATGGCGCTTCAGGAAAACCTGAAAAAAATCAGGCTTTCGGAAATACAGCAAAAACTCGGGCAGTTTGACATTTATTATGCTGAGGGAAAAACCGGCATTGCAGAGACGCTAAGCGATACAGATTCAGTGAAGGAAAAAATCCAGAAATACCGCGTAACAATCCAGGGGCTCAGAACCCAGGTTGACTTTGTGAAGAATGCAATGGATTCAGTGCTTTTGACACTTGGCCAGGTAATTGCAGAACTTGAAGCCGCGCAATCTGACCCGGGCATAATTGCAAGGCTTGAAGAAATGCGGAACACGATTGGGGAGCAGCGAAAACAGCTTGGCAGCGTGGGGTCAGAGCTTGCACAGGCAGAGGCAGACCTTGATGACACGGAGCAAAAACTTTCAAGTGCGCAGGAAAGGCTTGTTTTGGCAGACCAGCGGCTTGACATTGCAAAAGGAAACATTGACGAGCTTGACTCGGACATTGCACAGCTTGGGGCAATACTTGAAAGCGCACAGGAAGTCATTACAAAAACCCAGCACTCAAAAAACGCGGTAAAAAAAGACCTTTTGGATGCACGGCAGCTCTTGTTGGGGCTTGTAGGCAAGCTTTCAGAACTCAAAAGCTATTCCCCCGAGTACCTTGCAAACCCACTGCAGGTTTCAGTTGAACCGATTTACGGGTTTTCGCGCGTGACTTCACTTGTGCCATTCACTATTGCATTTGTCCTCATACTAACGTGCCTGTTGCTTGCCTCTACAAGCATGATAAACGAACAAAACTGGGGAATACTTTACAGGCTGGGGGCATCTTCAACGAGTTTTGCCTCCTGGCTGGCCGGAAAAATGCTTGGCCAGTCAGTGATAGCTTTTATTGAAGCAGGGCTGGTAATTGCTGTTGGGGCAGTATTGTTTGGCGCGCCGCTTCCACAGCGCCCCATTGAATCCATTGCAGCACTGGTGGTAGTGTGCGCTTGCTTTGTGTCAATCGGGGTTTTCATTTCAAATTTCACAAAGGTTTCCTCAAACGCAATACTTACTGCATTGCTGTTGATTGTACCAATGGTTTTTTTGTCAGGAATAATAGTGCCCATCGAGTTCATGCCGCCTTTCCTTGAAACAACCGCAAGAATCATGCCCCTGACTGCAGCAGTTGAACTTTTCCAGGCAGTTTACCTGCGCCAGACAGACTTCTTTGGCCTTCTTGGGCTTTTTGCACCCCTCATTGCAATCGGGTTAATCTGCACGGTTTATACTTACATTTACAGGTCAATAAAAAAACAGTGAATTCATTCGATAAGAGTTATTAAAAGCATGGCAATTATTCCAAGTGAAAAAAACAGTGCATGCAGCATTGTTTGCCCTAGTTTTTTTTCTTTTTCAATTGCAGGCAACAGGTCTGTCCCGGCAATGTAAATGAATGCCCCTGCAGTGATTGAGATAATGCTGGTTTGAAATGATTCAGGAAGCCCCGCGCCAAGAAAAAGGACAACCAGCGCCCCGGCAACTGCCATTGCCGCGGACAAAAAATTCATTCCCAAAGCCTTTTTTTTTGAAAACCCCGCAAAACGAAGCACCCCATAATCACTTATTTCCTGGGGGATTTCATGGAATACCACTGCAATGGTCGTGGCTATTCCAATTGCATTTGACACAAAAAAACTTGCAGCTATTGCAGCGCCATCGACAAAGTTGTGGACTGCGTCCCCGGCAAGGTTCATGAACCCAAGAGTTTTTTCTGTTTCACATTCTTCTTCCATGCCATGGTGGTGGTGCCAGTGGAGTATTTTTTCCATTATTAAAAATAGGAGTATTCCAAAAAGTATTGAAAGCGAAACTTCAACCGGGGCAAGCGTGTTGGAAAAAAATGCCTGTGGTATAAGGTGGATAAATGCATCCCCAAAAAGCGTGCCTGCGGAAAAGATGACCAGAAAAGAAAGGTTTTTTTTGAAAAAATTTTCATTGAAGGAAAAAAAAATTATCCCGCAGAGCGAAACAAGGCTTACTATAAACACTCCAGCCAGAGTAAGAATGAAAGTATCCAAAACAAATCAGCCCAGGTCATGCCGCGATTCAGCAGGGGGCGCATAAACCCCCACGCCAATTGTTCCAAACACGGCAATAAAAAAAGGGTTTCCTACAAAGCCCCCCTGGCAAGAGTCATTGCTGCCTTGAGCAATTACCCAAGGCAAAATGGCAAAAAGCCCCAATGCAAAAAGATTCCAGTTCACTTTGCCCACAATCCTTGAAGCACCACTTCAACCAGAAAACATATTATTAAGTTTTATAAAAAGTTTATTAACTGTTATTAATAAAAACCTGATTGTTAATAAATTATTGAGTGGTTTTTATGAAGGTTGTCAGTGTTTCCCTAACAGATAAAAACCTTGAGGACATTGAAACTATAAAGAATGACCGCGGGCTTGCAAATAACTCCGAAGCAGTCCGTTGCGCATTGCTTGACTGCATTGAAAAAATCGGCTCTGAAAAATCCTTTGCCGGAAAACAGGGGACAGTTCTTATAGTAAGCCATTCGCATGAAACCGAGAAATTTGTTTCCCAGACAAAGCACAGGTTCCAGTCACTTGTAAGAACCCAGAACCACTTCTGTACAACTGGGGAGCGGTGCATTGACCTGTTTCTTCTTTCCGGCCCAGGCGAAAAAATAAAAAAAATGCGCGACACTTTTTTCAGGAACAAAAAAATTGAAAAAATAGCCCTCGTGCCGGTCTGAGTGATTTTGGGTTGCAGGGCAAAAAATTATTTGTATTTTTTTTAGTGGTTTTTTTACTTTCAGGATGCACAAACAGATTTCAGGCAAACACTGCCAAAGACGCTGCCCCGCAGCAGATAATTGAACCTGAAAAGGCGCTTCCTGCCGGTGAGTTGTGTTTTCCACAAAAATGCATCAGTATTGAAAGGGCGACTACGCCCCAGGAACAGGCACGTGGACTAATGTTTCGTGAAAGCATATCAGATGACGGGGGGATGCTCTTCATTTTTCCAAACGAGGGAAGGCGCTTTTTCTGGATGAAAAATGTTTCATTCCCGATTGATATGCTATGGCTTGACGGAGAAAAAAAAGTGGCTGGTATAACCAGTGCAAAACCATGTGCCTCTGACCCGTGCCAAACTTACCCGTCCCCTGAAGGCGTGAAATACGTTGTGGAGGTTGCAGGCGGTTTTTCGAAAAAAAATGGCGTGGTTGTGGGAACACAAGTTGTCTTTTCAGGGTGAGATTTTTAACCACTTTCAGGGAAGCTTTTTTGCATGGATGGCTGTGTTTTCTGCAAAATAGCCAACGGGAGTTCTCCAAGCCACAAGATTTTTGAGGACAAAAACACGATTGCTTTTCTTGACATTTTCCCCTGTGCAATAGGGCATACTTTGGTTATTACAAAAAAGCACTACAAGAACATGGAGGACGTGCCCCCGCAAGAGCTTGCAGAAGCAATCAAAACGGTTCAGTTGGTTGGAAAGGCCTGCATGAAAGCTCTCGGCGCCCCTGGTTTTAATGTTCACCAGTCTAACAACAAACCCGCTGGGCAAGTCGTTTTTCACCTGCATTTCCACGTCGTCCCGCGCTTTGAAAATGACGGCGTGAGTTTCAAGTGGCAGGTTTCAGAAAAAGCAAAAGAACAGATTCCACTTGTAAAAGAAAAAATGATGAAAGTATTATGGAAAATATTCAACAAGAACCAATGAAAAAAATAAAGGTTTTGCTATGTCAAATGAGCAGAAACATTTCCGAGATAAGGTTCTAAGCGATAGGGTAACTAAGACTAAAGTAGCACATGGAAAAAAAGAGCTAGACGTTGAGCTCCAACGATTAAAAGTTTTAAAGGAAATAGATAAATCAACTGTTGGAGAAGAAATTAATTTGCCAGACGAACTTAGAAATTGGCAACAGGTAATTGTTATTATTGGAACGTTGAACTTAAAATCTTCTGGAGAGGTAATGCTGGCTTGTAAAAAACTCAAGTATTCTGGAAAAATAACTAAGGGTGGAGTAAAAAATATTTTACTCACAAGGAGAAAGGAATATTTTAAGTTTGATAAAGCAAAAGGTTGGCTTCGGACCAACAAAGGCCAAAACGAGTTTTCACGATTAAAACAATTTATCTAACGCCAAACAAAGAACAAGCCAATTTGGAAAACAGATTTTAGTTTAGTCAATTCAAATTTTTCTTCTTAATTTTTCGTATTCATCTCTTGAAACTTTTATTTGCTTCAGAATTTCTTTCAAAAGCCAGATGTTCAAGTCTTCATTTCCATGGACTGGGACAACTGTTCTTCTGCCATCAGGATGAATATAGCGAACATGGCTTCCAACCTGGTGGACACGTTTAAACCCAAGCTTTTCAACGAGTTTACACATTTCCTTTCCAGAAATAGGAATAAGCCTGACCACAAAGAAACTACACCGTTACTTCAACTTTTTGCAATCCAATGAATTTAGTTTTTGGCGATTCAAAATCTTCTGCTTCCACGCAAACCAAAATAGCTTCCTTAATCCGTTCCAATACTTGTGGAATAGTTTTTCCTTGGGTATAACAGCCCTGAAGGTCTGGAGCCTTTGCTATAAACATGCCGTCAGGTGCCTGTTCTATTAGTACAACAAAGTCGTAGATTTTTCTTCGCATAAGATAATTATGCTCAAAAGTTAATTATAAGGCTATCTTGGTAATTGAAAAAAATAGGCAAAAATATGCGGGGAGGCGGATTCGAACCGCCGAAGCCACTAAGGCACCAGCCCATTGCATTATAGAAACCAAAAAGAACCCTATAATTCCTCAAGCTGGCGGAATTAACCGCTATCCGATCCCCGCGTATAACGAAAAATGACCCCAATTCTCCTTTTAAAATTTGCCTATTTTGCTTAAAGGCAAGCCATGAAAATAATCTTGGACCCTTGATTTGGTGCAAAAATTTAACCCAAAAGCCAGGTAGGGAGCCAAAAAAACCGCAGAAGCTTCGGATTCCGAAGAAAACCCACCAAAAAGGTTAATAATGTGTATAAGTTATCATTATTAAATTCATTAAAGTTATTAATTATTGAAATTTTTAAATAAAATTTAAACAGTGACTCCCAATATGAGCTTGGTTTCTTTAACTTTCGGTAGTGGAAAGGCGCAATCCGTTTCTGGAATCAGAATGTTTGTCCAAAAGCCACTGCAGAACCTCAAAATCAACCCTAATGAGGAGAATAAACTCGAAGTCGTAAAGGCTTCCCAGTTTTTTGGCCACGAAAATGTCTTCGTTATTGCAAAAGTTGCTTCAGGTGTTTTGCTGCAGGAAATGGCAGTTGACGTGAACGGCAAAAGATGCAAAATCGTTGGCGAAATCGAGTCCAAACTCGGGAAAACAAATGCCAAGAAAGGCATGCTTGTGAGTTTTTTCCTCGAAGGAATTGACAAAGATGAACTGCAGAAAGGAAAAGTCGTGAACTGTGTAATGTAAAAAAAACTTTTTACGTTCGCGGATCCCCCCCTTAAAGGACAATTCCAGGAAACAGACCCATAAAAAATGGTTTTTGCCTTAGGTTCCAATAATGGGCTTAAACCGTTTCTCTTTTTCTTTTTTTTCTTCCAAAAAATAGTTATATTGCATGTGCAGCTAATGTTTTAGAAGGTGTTTTTGCTGGAAGCGGACGTTCTGCCAATGAGCGGAAATTACATCACTAACCTCATGCATTTCATCACTTTTCTTGAACTCAAAAAAATGCATGTTTCAGGAACCACGAGTTTTACCCAAATTTTGCCTGAAAAGGAAGTCGAACTGGAAAAAAGCAAGTCTCGGCTTGGGCGCTTTGATTTTTTCGCGCAAACCACGAACGGAAAATCAATTGGTTTTGAAGTCCTCACGCGCCCTTCAAAGGGAAAAATGAAGGAAAAATTGCCTTACAGCAGGGAAGTTGACGAGTTTGTGTTTGTTATTCCGGAGCATTCCCTGGATTTTTACAAAAAGCACGAAAAAAACGGCCTGCACGATTCTGTACGGAAAAAATTCTTGCCAAAAGAATTCGCCGACAAAAAGCTCTTTGTCTGGATTCTTGACTCGGAAAAACACAGGTTCACTCAAAAGGGCAGTTTCTCTGAAGTCTTTAATGTTGACCTGTAAATGCCTGCAAATAGCTTTAAATAAAAAACCCAGTTCAACTTGTATTTAGAACCAGGCTTTTTTTGAGCTGGCCCTGTAGCCTAGCCTGGATAGGGC
>JAUSEO010000069.1 GCA_030651515.1 archaeon
TTGCTGACAAGCGCGACAGCCAATCACTTGCTGAAATTTTAGAACAAACAATTCAAAATCTCAAAGAAGAAAATATTGAAGCAGAACAAATCACAGCCGACACCGGATACAGCAGCGGAGAATCACTGAGCTTCATAGAAAAAAAAGAAATAGACGCATACATTCCCAACTTCGGGCAATACAAAAACACAAGAGAAGGATTTATTTACAACAAAGAAAAAGACAGGTACGAATGTACCAGAGGAAACAAAGCCATATTACCCTACAAGAAAACCACCACCGACAGCAGAGGATATACAAAGAAAATCTACCGCAGCAGCGAAAAGGATTGCGGCAAATGTCCGCTGAGAGAAACTTGCTGCGGCAAAAAAACAAAGTTCAAAAAAATAGACGACAGCATACACAAACCGCTCTATGATAAGATGCACATAAAACTGCAAAGCGAATATGCAAAACGCATTATGAAAAAAAGAAGCAGCACAGTAGAACCGGTTCTTGGAACGCTGATAAATTTTCTCAATATGAAACGTGTGAACACACGCGGTATAAAACAAGCGCACAAACATGTGCTCATGGCAGCGCTCACTTACAACCTGAAAAAATATCTGAAGTTCATTTCAAGAAAATCGGTGGCAAAAGTATTGGCAATACAGGGGGAATTGCCGGCATTTTTTAAAACCATCGTTTTGCGCTTCATTAGCTCACTTCAGCCGAAGCCGGATTTTTCACTTTTGTAAAGAGATTTGAAAATCAGCGCCTCCTATATCGCTTCTGTGAAAGCTGGTTTTGAGCAGATTTTTGCTTTTGGAAGGGTTGCGCAACGGTCACTGCTGTTAGCCACTTTTTTTCATGATTTGAGTAGGAGTTGCGTAGGAAATTCTGCACAATCTCGCATTACGTAAATTTCAAATCAGCAGGGGTTGCGTAAGCAGTTCTTAGTAGCCTGCAGGAAGTGATCAAGCCGGAGCGAAAAATAAAAATGAAGGGCAAGCTGGTTTGCAGCCCAGAAAAAGCGTCTACCGATAAAAGGAAAGCTGCAAACGAGCTTGACCTGAAAGAAGAATCATAAATAGGAGCAGGACAGCCGGTTTGCAGTTTTGAGCTTTGGCAAAAGTGCAAAGCCGGAACCGAGTGCTTCCCCATCAGCCTGCCGGATCTGTTTGTCGTTCTGCGGATTTGTTTGGCGGATCTGTCCGCCAGCAGAAGTTGGGTAAAAGAATCGGATTTGTCCTGTTGCGATGTTGTTAAAGGATTTGTCTCCCGGCAGAGGTTGCGTAAAGGAATTGGATTTGTCCTGCTACAACGAATTTGTCCGCCAGCAGAGGTTGCGTAAGAAACCGGAAACAAACTCGTAAATATTTTTTATTCTAAGGTTGCTGCCAGAGGTAGGATTTACAAATCAGCAGGGGTTGCGTCAGAAATTCGAAACTCAAAAAATTGTGGCTAACGTTTTGCAAATTTGCGATGTTGCCGATTTACGGAGCGAAAAATTGTCTGCCGAAACCGAAACAAAGATATGAAAAACAAAGTTCAAAATTATTGAGGAAACGGCAATAGCGCAAAATTGCTGTTAGTAGCCGTTTCGTCTGTCGTGGCAGTCCTGCGATACAAATCTGTCAAACGAAAATTTGTCTGCCGAGAAAAGTTACACCACAAAATTGTCTCACAAGACTGTCACACGGACGAAAACGAAAAACAGTCATACAAAGTTGTCTCGCTACTTTTTTTCTTCAGTCGTTTTTACTTTTACACTTTCTTCTGCAATTGCTTTGTCAATCGCTGATTTTAATTCCAACAACTCTGTCTCGTTAAAACTGTTTGTTGTCTCCCATTTGTCTGCTTTCTTATAAATTTTTTCTACTTTGAAATTTTTCCAAGTTGTACCGTCCGTCTTTTTGTTTTCCCAAACTGTCACCTTAGCTGTCCCGACTTGATAAGTCGCTTTAGGTTTTTGTTTTGTCTTGGTTGTGTCTTGTGCGAAACCTGTCAAGGCGCAGCAAGCAAGTAGAAGTGCAGTAACTGTCAGTGTTTTCATTTTGTTATTTGTTTTAGTTGTTAAAGTTGTCTGTCGAAATTGTCAATTTTTTTTTGGTTTTGAAATGGCTACTAACGTTTTTCGCATTGCCGCTGTTTTGGAACTATGAAAAACAAAATTGTCTAACGAAATAAAAACAAAGCTATGAAAAATAAATTATCAAATTCACAATATCAGCCAAAATAGAGGCAATGCGATGTTAGGCACTGGGCATTTCCGTCAAGCGAGATTGTCCACCGTGAAAGCAACTGTCTGTTTAGCGAAACGGTCAAGCCGAGAAAATTATTTGTCGGTGATTACTAATTTGTCTACTGCGATG
>JAUSEO010000038.1 GCA_030651515.1 archaeon
AATCAGCCAGTCAAAAAAGACATTGTGAGTACGATCAAACCACTGCTCCTGGCTGTACATTTTCGGGTCATAGTATTTGTTGAAGACGTAGTTGAAACTCTCCTGACCCCAGCCAAAAATCGGCCGCTCCTTAAAACCTTGAAACGCCATGTTCCAAATCATGAAGCGGGACTGGGCAGTCTTATCGGTGACTGAAAGGTCGGAAAAACGTCCGAGTATTGGACTATTTTTTACAAAATCGTTATTTTTGAAGACAAAAAACAAACCAACGAGAACTACGAGCCCGATAACCAGGCCGATTGCCCCTTTTTTTGCATTTTCATTTTCCCGATGAAAAATCAAAACAAGCAAGGCGGTCAAAAAGAGTCCCCCTATAAGACCCAATGTTGCACCTCTGGTTGCCGTGTGATAGAGAATAAAAACCTCGGCAAGAATGGCAACACCATAAAACCATCTCCACAAAGAACCCCGCTTCGAGGAGACAAATAAAAGCAGGTTAAGAAAAATGTGAAAGAGCATGTAAACCGCCAAATAGGTAGCGTTGCCGAAAGTGGCGTCAAGACGAACACCCCCCTGGTGAATGGCAAATTTGCCTGAAAGCTGAAAACTGCCGTAAACAAAAACGATAAGGCTTACACCGACAGAAACGCGGAAAAGCCACTCCCACAATTTTTTGGTCATAACTGAACTCAAAACCACAAAAAGGGCGAAAAGGTGGGCAAGCGTCACCCAGCCTTCCATCCGTTCGTAGTTTGACCAGAAACTTTTGTAAACATTCGGGCTCAATAGGTCGGAAATGAAAATGACGCCGATAAAAATCGCGAACACCTGAAGCAGTCTCGAGGACTTTGGCAGAACACTCTTGTCGCGAAGAGCGAGAATAATCCAAAGACCTGTGATAATTTCAACGATAATCCGAAAAGCAAAATTCTTACCCGTAATAAACGGGAAAAAAAGATTGTTAAAAACAATGAGACAGACGAAAGGCAACAGAAAAATGCCGGTAAGAATTGAGTAGCGCAAAACTTTGTTTGCTTGCATTCGGATAATATAGCACAAAGAGGGTTAAACTGACAAAGGGATTTTGATAATCATGAGCCGGGCAGTTGCTTCCGCTCCGTGTTGATGAGATTTACCAGCCGGAATCCACAGCCAATCGCCCACTTCCAGGGAAAATTCAGTACCGCCAATTATACCACTTGCATACAATTCGTTCTTATTTATCGAACCATCCGTATTCAAACGATACTGTGGCTCAACCAATTTACCACCACATACAAATCTCGCTCTACCCTGAAGACAAAACCACAGGTCTCCTTCCTGCATATGAACTTCAGCATCATTTGAAACTGCTGTGTCCTCTAAAATTGAAAATGGCAATTTGTTTTCCAAAGCAAAACTCCGAAAAGGCTCCAGCAAAGTTTTACCCGACCGACCCGGCCTAGCAAGTGTTTCGTCAATCTTCGATTTTTTTACCAAAATTGACTTCGTATCAAAAGTTTTCATTAAAAAATTATAGCACTGTAAATTCTAAAAACATAAAGCCAGTCATACAACTTCTGACACTTCACTTAAGTGACTGACCCGACTTGACACCTGTTGACACTTATAGTAAGTTAGAAGGTACGAAAG
>JAUSEO010000014.1 GCA_030651515.1 archaeon
AAGAAGATAAACCTGTTGGGGGGTTTCAAGAATTATGGCACAGTGAAGTCTGATTATGTTTTGATTGCAGGAAGCGTTCCGGGAATAAAAAAGAGGAGCGTGAGCCTGCGCAGCAGCATAAGGAAAAGCACTAATGACTCATTCAATGTTTCCGGTTTGACGGTTATTTCTGCAATTGCGCAGGGCAAAAAAAAGGAAGCTGAAACTTTTGGCGGGGAAGTCAAGGCGGAAAAAGTTGTTTCCCACAAGGAAGAAAAAAAGCAGCATAAAAGCGTTGAGGACGAACTAAAGGAAGCAACGCACTCAAAAAAGTGATGGTTTATGAAGGCAAACGTTTTGGACTTGAATGGTTCTGTCATGAAGCAGATTGAACTGCCGGAAGTTTTTGAGGAAACGATAAACAATGCACTAATCAAGAGGGCCGTGCTTTCAATCCAGACTGCAGCAGTGCAGAGAAAGGGTGCAAAAAAGGGCGCGGGCAGGAATTACACTGCTGTTTACAAAGGCTCCAGAATCAAGCCTTCCAAGCACAGGATTATTAACAATGAAATGTCAAGGCTGCCAAGGTTAAAGAACCGCAGGTACTTGTCGGCGGGCAAAGTTGCGCTTGTGCCGCACGCAGTCCATGGGCCAAAGGCGCATCCATTGAAAGCAGAAAAAAACCCTGTCGAATACATCAACAGGGCGGAAAAGAGAAAGGCGACAAAGAGCGCGATTGCTGCGACTTGCGACATTGAACTTGTCAAAAAGAGGGGGCACAGGTTTGGAGAGGTTGCTTTGCCGATTGTTGTTGAAGGAAAAATCGAGGAACTTGACAGGACGAAAAAAGTCGTTGAACTCCTCAAAAAACTCAGGCTTTGGAGTGACGTTGAAAGGGCAAAAGAAGGCAGGGGTTACAGGCCTGGGAAAGGAAAAATGAGGGGCAGGAAATACAAGCATGCAAAAAGCGTTTTGTTTGTAGTTGAAAAAACGGAAAAATTTTTCAGGGCAGGCAGGAACCTTGAGGGTGTTGACATTTGCAGTGTTACAGACTTAAACGCCAAAATCCTTGCGCCTGGGACAAACCCAGGGAGGCTTACCGTGTGGTCAGAGCCTGCAATCAAAAAACTTGGTGAAGCCAAATGAGTGCAAAAAAAGGGGCAAAAAAGGCATCAGCCAAAAAAATGGAAAAGCCAGGCAATGAAAAAAAGGCTTTACAAAAAAAGCCCGCTGAAAAGGAAGAGAAAAGTGCGACCGGGGGTGCACGCTCCGCGGGCGCAAGCAGGGACCCAAAGGAAGAGAAAAAGCAGGCAATGAAAGAAGAAAAAAAAAGTGCCGCCAAAGGCGCACGCTCCGCAAGCCCTGACAGGGGTTCAGAGAAAATGGAAGGAAAAAAAGAAGTGAAAGCGGGGGGAAAAGAGGAAAAGGTTTCACAAAAAACGGCCGGAAAAAAGTTTGAGCCAGTCAGGCTTTCACCGCATGAAACGCTTGAAGCCTACAAAATCGTGCTGCACCCGATGATTACAGAAAAGGCGATTAACCTGATTGAATCGGAGAACAAGCTTGTATTTGTAGTGAAAAAAAATGCAAACAAGGGAGAAATCAAGAAAGCCGTTGAGGGATTGTACGGCGTGAAGGTCGAGTCAGTGAATGTTGTGAATGATTCAAAGTCAAGGAAGAAAGCGTTTGTAAAGATTTCAACGCAGTTCAATGCAGGCGAAATTGCGACAAGGCTTGGGGTGTTGTAAATGGCACACAGGCTGATTCAGCAGAGGCGCGGAAAAGGTTCGCCGACTTTCATTGCAAGCAGGAAGGGGGTTGGAAAACTCAGTTACCCGAACCTGAACGAGGAAAAAAAAATGGTGGGGGAAATAATCGAGTTTTTGCATGACCCGACAAAGTCAAGCGCGCTTGCAAGAGTAATGCTTGAAGACAATTCATCTGCATTGATTGTCGCTGCAGAAGGGGCTTTTGAAGGCCAGAGGATAGAGGTTGGAAAAAACGCGGAGATTAGTGTTGGGAACATTCTGCCTCTTGGCGACTGCCCGGAGGGAGCACCGGTTTTCAGCATTGAAATGATTCCTGGCGATGGCGGGAAAATCGCGAGGGCATCAGGGAGTTACGCGCTTATTTTGAGCAAGGAAAAAAACAACGTGACCTTAAAGGCACGGTCTGGGAAAATCCTTTCTTTTAACGCCCGATGCAGGGCAACAATCGGCATGGCAAGTGGCGGCGGGCGCACGGAAAAACCGCTTGTAAAGGCTGGCGCCAAATACCACAAGATGAGGGTCAAGAAAAAGTTCTGGCCGATTGTAAGGGGGGTTGCAATGAACGTAATTGACCACCCGTTTGGCGGAAGCCAGCACCACCCTGGAAAATCAAAGTCAACTTCAAGGAACGCCCCACCCGGAAGAAAAGTCGGGGCAATTGCATCCAAGAGAACAGGAAGGAAAAAAAAGAACTAAGGAAGCGTGTTGTAAAAGATGGTGAAAAAAGATTTCAGTTTCAGGGGAAAATCAATGCCCGAACTTGTTTCCATGAGCGTGGAAGACTTTGGAGTGATTGCAGGCACGAGGATAAAGAGGAGAATAAAGAGGGGCGTGGACAAAAAATTCCTCAAAAAGATAGAATTTGCCTACACTGAAAAAGCCAGTGGAAAAACCCCAAAGGCCTTGCGGACTCACTTGAGGGATTTCCCAGTGGTTCCAAAAATGATTGGCTTGCGGATTGACGTGCACAACGGGAACAGTTTTGCAGTTGTTGATATGAAGGAAAAAATGCTTGGGCATTACCTGGGCGAGTTTGCCTTGACCAGAAAAAGGCTCAAGCACGGAAAAGCAGGAATCGGTGCAACAAAGTCAAGCACTGCGATAACGGCTAGAGGTTAAAGGAAAATGGCTAAAAAAAACTACCAGGCAAGTTTTGACCCGAAAAAGACCTGCCGCGTGATTGGAACGAACAAGCCTGTTTCACTTAAGTACTCAACCGAACTCATAAGGGAAATCAAGGGAAAACCTGTTTTGCGCGTGGAAGCTTTTTTGAACAGGATACTTGAGAAAAAAGACCATTTGCCACTGAGGAGATACGTCAGCAAAATCGGGCACAGGAAGGGAGAGGCAAAGAGTTTCACCAAGACCGGAAAGTACCCGATGAGAGTGGCAAAAGTTTTCCTCAGGCTTCTTTCAGACCTCAAGGCAAACGCTGACTACAAGGGAATGAATGCTGAAAAGCTTTTGATTGTGCACGGCTTTGCAAGCCTCGGGCATAGAAGAATGTCAAACCAGCCGCAGGGAAGGATTTCTGGCAAGGTAAGGAAAAACAAGTCAACGCACATTGAACTCATAGCATTGGAGGCGGCATAAATGATTGAAAGGACTTTTGTCCAGCAGGGCGTAAAGCTTTTGGAGCTTGAGAACTTTTTGCGCAGTGAACTCAACAAAGCCGGTTTTACAAAGACGGAGATAATCAAGACGCCCCTTGTGACAAGGATTGTTGTGAACGTGACACGCCCCGGAATCGCAATTGGTAAAAGCGGCCAGAATATCAAGCAGCTGACTGACACGATTGGAACAAGGTTTGGGGTAAATAACCCACAGCTTGAAATAAGGGAAATAGAAAAACCTGACCTTGACGCAGCAGCTGTCGGAAACAGGGTAAAGTCACTCATTGAAAGGGGTTATAGTTGGAGAAGCGTTGTTTACAGGACAGTCCGGGACATCCAGTTTGCCGGCGCGCAGGGAGTTGAACTGCTTTTGTCCGGAAAGCTTGCAGGAAAAGCAGGCAGAAAGAGAAAACAGCGTATTTCTGCAGGCTACATGAAAAAGGTTGGTTTCCAGACAACGTACGTGGATTTTGCAAAAACCGCGGCCTACACAAAGATTGGCGCAATCGGCATAAAAGTAAAGATTGTCAAGCCGGAAACAATGTTCCCGGACAAATTCAACCTGCCTCTCCACCTTGAAGCACTTGAAAAAAGGACGGCTGCGCCTGCAGTTGTTGAAGCAGAGCCTGAACAGAAAACAGGGGAAACTGCAAAAGAGGAAGCAACGGAAAAAGTTGTTGAAGAAAAAAAAGAGGGAGAACCGGCAAAAGAAGAGGCAAAAAAAGACGGAAAAAAAAATGAAACCGGCGTGGAAACCAAAAAAGAACCTGATAAGCATTCAAAGGAAAAAAAGAAAACAGAGGAAAAGCCCTTGGGGAAAAAAGAGAAAGTAAAGGTGGAAAAGGATGAGTAAGAAAACCAAGGAACTCAGCGGGCTTGGCTTGGGTGAGCTTGAGGCAAAGCTTGTGGACCTGCGGACAGAGCTTGCAAAAGAAAAATCTTTGGCGGTTTCAGGAACAAAGTCAGAGAAGCCCACAAAGATAAGGGGTTTAAAGCGCGGCATTGCACGCGCCTTGACGTTCATTAAGCAAAAAAATGTTCAGACATTAAAAGTGGCAAAAAAAAGGTGATGTTGCAGCAATGGGTGAGATTGACAAGATAACAGGCCTTCCAAAAGAACTCCTGGACTTTGAAAAGCTTGGAAAGGAAGAAGAGCGAATAAAAGTCCGCGTCATGCAGAGGAGGTTTAAGAAGCGCGTGACAATCGTCACCGGGATACAGAGCGAAAACGAGCTCAAAGAGCTTGTAAAAACACTCAAAAAAAAACTTGCTTGCGGCGGAACGGTTAAAGGCAGGGATATTGAACTGCAGGGAGACCACAAGGCAAAAGTCAAGGAAATACTTGTAAAGGAAGGCTACAGGGAGGGGCTCATTGATGTTTAAGGGAAAAAATTATGAAATCACGCAAAAAAACATTTTTGGGCATGAACTTGTAGGGCTTGAAGTTGAAGTCATTGAAAGCACTGACAAAAACAAAAAAGGCATGAAGGGGATAGTCGTGGATGAGACAAAAAACGTTTTGACAATTGAGGCAGGCAAGCAGGAAAAAAAAGTCCCGAAAAAAGAGGCAGTGTTCGAGTTTGCACTTGGAAGCGAAAAAGCAAGGGTTGACGGGGAAAAAATTTGTTTTCGGCCGGAAGACAGGATAAAAATATTCTGGAGGTCATTTTGATGGAAAACAAGCAGGAAGCGTTGCAGGGCGGAATCAGGACCCGCGGAAACGTTTTCACCGGCATTGTTGTTTCGGACAAGGCGCCAAAGACGGTTAAGGTTGAAAGAATTCTCACGCACTACGTGCCAAAGTATGAGAGGTATAAGAAAGTTAGGTCAAGGATAACCGCGCATAACCCGGAAAGCATGAATGCGCGTGTCGGGGACAGGGTCGTGATTGAGGAAACGCGAAAGATTTCAAAGACAAAGAGTTTCATTGTGACAAAGATTGTGGAGAGGAAAAAGCAATGAGGGCAATCAGTGCAAACGTGGTCAGGACTCTGACAAACAAGAGTGTTTGTGTGTGTGCTGACAACAGCGGGGCAAAAGAGGTTTACATCATCAGCGTGTTTGGGCACAAAACCAAAAAGAAACAGATGCCAATGGCAGGCATTGCTGACCTCGTTAACGTGGTTGTCAAAAAGGGAAAGCCTGAACTGAAGAGCAAAGTGGAACGCGCGGTAATCATCAGGGTAAGAAAAGAGTACCGCAGGCCTGACGGGTTGCGGATAAAGTTCGATGACAACGCGGTTGTGCTCGTGGATGAAAAAGGGCTTCCGAAGGCCTCAGAAATAAAGGGGGTCGTTGCAAAGGAAGTTGGGGAAAGGTGGCCAAAGATTGCAGGCCTTGCCGCGGCGGTAGTTTGAGGTTTTTTTTATGAGGGTAAAGTCAAGCAAGCCAAAAAAGCAGAGAAAAGCTTATTATACCAGAAAACTGCACGAGCTTGGAAAAGAATTGTCAGTACACCTTGGAAAAGAGCTTAGAAAACAGTTGGGAAAAAGGTCTGCCAAGGCACGCGTTGGGGACAAAGTCAGGGTCATGAGAGGAAAATTCAATGGAAAAGAGGGAAAAATAGTGAGGGTCAATCGGCAGAAAAAACAGGTTTTTCTTGAAGGAATCACCAGGAAAAAAGCCGGTGGAAGGGAATCATTCATTCCATTCAGGGGTTCAAACCTCTTGATGCTTGAAGTTTCAAAGGATGAGAGAAGGTTTAAAGGAAAAAAGTTGGCTGGAAAAAAAGAAGAAAAACCAGCCAAAAAAAAGGAACAAAAAGGTGAATAAAGGATGGCACGCCACGGGGAAAGAAAGTCACAGAAAAGGATTTCGGTTGAAACAGCACGTTTTCTGAAGAGAAAAGAAAACGTGTGGACAATCCGGACAAAGCCAGGCCCGCACAGAAGAGGGCATGCAATACCACTTGGCTTTGTTGCACGCGACATGCTGCAGGTGGGCCAGACAATGTTTGAGGCAAAAAAAGTCCTGAACCAGCTGGGCATTGAAGTCAACGGCGTAGCACGAAAAGACACCCAGTTTGCAGTGGGGCTTTTTGATGTAGTGGGGGTAAAAGCCACCAAGAAAAAATTCAGGGTAGTGTTTGACAAAAAGGGGCGCCTTACATTAAACGAGATGGATGCAAAAAGCCCGCTTGAAAAAGTTTCAAAGGTCCTTTTCAAGAAAGCCGTCAAGGGTGGCCTCATTCAGCTTACCACAAGCGAGGGGTTTGTGTTTCGGGACAAAAAAACTGGTTTTTCCCCAAATGATTCAGTGAAAATCAGTGTGCCTGAGAAAAAAATTCTGAGCGGCTTAAAGTTTGAGGAAGGCAACATGGTTTATTTCATTGGCGGGACAAAAATCGGCGAGACTGGAAAAATCAGGAGCATTACTGCCGGAACAAGGAACAGGCCGGTGCTTGTGGAAGTAGAAGTGGAAGGAGCTATGTTCAAGACAACTGGGAACAATCTAATGGTTATAGGTGAAAAAAGCGCGGCAGTTGACCTTGGAAAAATGGTTGCCCAAGCAGAAGGTGCCGAGCAATGACTACAATGAAGGACATCAGGATTGAAAAAGTTACAGTCAACATGGGTGTTGGCCAGTCAGGCGATGAGCTTGAAAAGGCAATCACGATAATGAAAAACATTACTGGCATGCAGCCTGTGAGGACGCTTTGCAAAGTAAGACAGCCAACCTGGGGGATAAGGATTGGCCTGCCGATTGGGGCAAAGGTCACGATGCGCAAAAAAAGGGCAGAGGATTTTTTGAAGGAAGCATTCAAGGCAAAGGACAACCAGTTACTGGCAAAAAATTTTGACAACCAGGGAAACGTTGGATTTGGAATCAAGGAATACATTGACCTGCCGAGGGCAAAATACGACCCAAAGCTTGGAATAAAGGGGTTTGACGTATTGATAAGCCTTGAAAGGCCGGGGTTTAGGGTTAAGAGGAGAAAAATCAAGAAGAAAAGAATCCCCCTTTCGCACAGGGTTACAAAAATGGAAGCAGTGGATTTTGTTTCAAAAAAATTCGGGGTAGAGATACAGTGATAAGGAAAGATTATGTTTTCAAGTGCAAGATTTGCGGAAACAACAAGGGAATGATCCGCAAATATGGTTTGATGATGTGCAGAAGGTGCTTCAAGGACAATGCACAGACAATTGGTTTTAAGAAGTATGACTGAACGGAAAGGTGAAAAAAATGACTAGGATTGACCCGCTTGCAGATGCGCTTGTGAACCTGAAAAACCACGAAGTGGCTTCAAAGAAGGAATGCGTAATCAGGCCTGCCTCAAAACTCTTGAAGGAAGTGCTTCGGGTCATGCAGGAAAACGGTTACATCGGGCCATATGAGTACATTGATGACGGACGCGACGGGATAATCAAGGCAGGGTTGCTTGGAAAAATAAACAACTGCAAGGCAGTAAAGCCAAGGTACTCGGTGAAAAAAGACGAGTTTGAAAAATACGAGAAACGCTACCTCCCTTCCAGGGACATCGGGATAATCATTGTAACCACGCCTAAGGGAGTAATGACGCACTCAAAGGCAAAAATGGAGTTCATTGGCGGAAAAATAATCGCATATGTTTACTAGGTGTTTTTTTCATGGATGAAGACATTTCAACAAAGTACCCTATGCCTGAAGGCTTTGAGGCAACGGTGGAAGGAGACTTGCTTCGGGTAAAAAGTGGCGGCAAAGAGAACGCAAAAAAATTCAACAGCCGCGAAATGACTGTCAAGGTGGAGGGAAAAGAGATTGTAGTCACTCCAAAACGTAACCGGAAAAAACCCCACTCAATGGTGAATGCTTTTATTGCGCATGTGAAAAACTTGTTCATCGGCCTCAAAGATGGTTTTGAGTACAGGCTTGAAATAGTTTACTCCCATTTTCCGATGACTGTGGCAATAAAGGGGAAAAACGTTGAAATCACAAACGTTGCCGGCTCCAAAAAAATGAGGGTTGCAAGAATTCTTGGCGATACAATTGTGCAGGTGAAGGGAAAAGAAGTGATTGTAAAGGGTTCAAGCAAAGAGGACACCGGGCAGACTGCTGCAAACATTGAGAAGGTAACGCGCGTCAAGGGAAAAGACACGCGGGTTTTCCAGGATGGAATTTACATTGTTGAAAAGGCAGGCAAAAAGGTGGAGTAAAAATGGCGGCAGAAAAAAAAACAGTGAAGAAGCACGTTGAAAGCCAAGCAAGTGCTGCAAAAGGCGCACACTCTGCGGACTCAGGCAGGGGCCCAAAGCCGGTCTCTGGAAAAAAAATTGAAGTTTCAAATGACAAAAAAGAAATGCAAGTGCATGAAAAAAAAGTGAATGCAAAGTTTGAAGGCGAAAAAAGCGCGGAGCAAAAAAAAGCAGGCAAGCTGAAAGAAAAAATTAAGGGAA
>JAUSEO010000036.1 GCA_030651515.1 archaeon
TCACGGCTTTCAAAAAAAAAGACCGTTGGAGAAACTTTCAATGGAACGGTATTTAAGTCTTGAGTGGAACAAACTGGAACAAGAACCCCGAATGCTCTTTTAAAAAAACAATCCCTGCCTTTTTTGGTGCATGGACTGGCTTTTCTCGAACCTTCAAGCCCTGCTTTTGCAGTTTGGCTACCTGGCCCTCTTTGCAATAGTTTTTGCCGAGTCGGGCCTTTTCTTTGGCTTTTTCCTCCCCGGAGATTCCCTGCTATTCGTGGCAGGCCTTTTGGCTTCACAGGGCTATTTCAAAGTCTTTATCGTATGGCTGGTTATTTTTCTTGGCGCTGTCCTTGGCGACCAGGCCGGTTACTGGATGGGCAAAAAGTGGGGCCGCGGTTTTTTCGTGCGCCCGGACTCGTGGCTCTTCAACCCAAAACGCCTAATACAGGCAGAAGCCTTCTACCAAAAGCACGGAAAAAAAACAATCGTCCTTGCGCGCTTTGTCCCGGCCGTGCGCACGTTCACCCCGATTTTTGCCGGAATCTCACAAATGGATTACTCAACGTTTGTGAAATTCAATGTCCTTGGAGGATTTCTCTGGACGACAATTTTTGTAGCCGCGGGATATTTCCTTGGAAAGACCATTCCTGACGCAGAAAACTATTTGCCAATCATCGTGCTTGGAGTAATTGTGCTTTCATTCATGCCCCTTGCGCTTGAGTACCTGAAAAACCGCGGGAAATGATTTCATTCAGTGAATTTTTTTTCGCTGAAGCTGCCTTCCTTTATTTCAAGCCTGATTCTTTCCATCAGGTTCTGGGTGAAAAAAAGATTGTGGTAACTCAGGTACTTCAAACCGTTTTCCTCTTTTGTCTTCACGAGATGGTGGATGTATGACCTTGAGTGTGTCCGGCACACAAAGCACTTGCAGTCCCTGTCAATGGGGGTGGTGTCGTTTCTGTATTTTAGTGATTCAATGTTAATGTTTTTTTCCATTGAGAATGCCATTTCGTGCCGCGCAGTCCTTGTCGGAAAGCAGGAGTCAAAGATATCAACCCCCAAAGCCACTGCACGCACGAGTTCCTGTGCAGAGCCCACGCCCATGAGGTAGCGCGGCGTGTTTTCAGGAATTTCTTTTAACGCTATTTCCACTGCCTCAAACATTTTGTCTTTTGATTCTCCAATTGACAAGCCTCCAATCGCCACTCCGTCAAAACCAATGCCGTTTATTTCACGCGCGCTTTTCCCGCGCAGTTTTTCATTCACTCCGCCCTGGCAGATTCCAAACAACAACTGTTTTTTGTTCTGGTGTGCACGCAGGCATTCCTTTGCCCAAAGAGTGGTTCTCTCAACTGATTCTTTCAGCCTTTCAGGAGTAGAGTTTGCCTGTGGGACGTCATCAAGGCACATTGCCACGTCGCTCCCAAGAACGTTCTGTATGCGGGTAGATTCAGCCGGGGTGAAAAGGCTTTTTTTACCGTCAAAAGGGTTTTTGAACAACACGCCCTTGTCTGAGAGCTTTTCACAAAAATTCGGGCTCAAAACCTGGAAACCCCCGGAATCAGTGAATAAGCCTCTTTCCCAGTTCATGAACCCGTGCAGCCCGCCATGCATTTTAATGGTTTCAAGGCCCGGCCTGAGGCTTAAAATAAATGCATTGCTTATCAGGCACTGGGTGCTCGTGCTTTCCACTTCTTCGTTTGACAAAAGCTTTACAGAACCCTTTGTTGCAACAGGCATGAAAAAAGGGGTCTTGATTTCCCCGTGTAGTGTCCCGAGTGCGCCGATCCTGGCGTTGCCGCATTTATTCGTGACCAAGAATTTTTTCATAAAAAAACGATTAGCCACCAATCAAATTAAAAAAACAAAAAACCGATTGATGGGTTGCAGAAAAAGCAGAAAAACTTTTTTTTTAAAAAAGGGCTGGAAGGGGGGTATTTTCCCCCTTTTTTTTCCAGTGCTTTATTGCTTTATTTTTAGTTCCTTAACCTCTTAGTTTTATGTGTCCGTAGTCAGGGTCAAGGAATTTGAGGTCAACCCTTGTGGCTCTTATGGTGTCATGAAAAGCCTGGATTGTGTACCTCTGTTCGCTTCTCTTCATGTCTGGGCTGAACTTGTTCTTTATGTAACCCATTTCCAGTATGTCCTGGCGAACCTTTTCCACGTTATGCCCATTTGCTTCGAATTTGTCTGTAATGGCGGTGGCATTCACAATTATGTTATCCCACCTTTTAATGGTTTTTTCTGCTCTTTCGTCAGCGAAAACCATTGTGGACACGAGCAAAAGCCCTGCCATTACGAGTAATGCTTTCTTCATAGTTTTTTCCTCCTTTGGGTTTTTTTTTAATTGGAAGTTTTTAATCTCTTTTTGGGGGCTTTTTTTTTGCAAAAAGCCTGCAACAAATGTTTTGGAAC
>JAUSEO010000042.1 GCA_030651515.1 archaeon
TTTTTGCGGTTTTTTCCCGCAATCCATTCTGCCCTTTTGCGGGCCGCATTCCTTATGGCTAATGCATTTTTCAAATGGGCACTGGCTTCATTTGCTGAATTAATGGATTTTTGGGCCTGCTCTAAAACAACACTTTCCAAAAGACTGGGATCGCTTCCTCTTTTTTTGAAGTCTTCTGCAAGTTCAAGATAGCTTTTTGCTGTCGTGTGGTAAATTCTTGAAAAGCCTGCAGCAGACCTAGAACTAGACATGCTTGAGCTAGAGTTTTTTCTGGCTTTTTTCAAGACATTCAATGCAAGCCCGGCTCTGGCTTTTTGAAAAATGCTTTTTCTCAACGGCTTCATTCTTTGACCAGCCCCTTGAGTTTTTTCACGCTTCCGGAAACTGAAACAATTCTTGGAATTATTGGAAAGCCCGCAATGCTTTTCACAAACAGCAATCCAGCCTTTACTTCCTCACAGGTTTCAAGAGAGCATTTCAAAACCCCGAGGTTTTTCTGGCCGTAAAATCCGATGAAGTGCAGTTTTTGCAATGCCATTCCACGGCTTCCGAAAAGTTCTGCAAACTTTTTTTCAACTTCTTTCTGCACTATTGCAGCGCTTAACGGCTTGTCTGCCAAGAGCTCGAACAAGACATAGCGTTTTTTCCCGCGCTGGCTTGAAGGCAATGCCTTGACTCGCATTTTGATGTTGTTCATTTTGAAGCCTCGCTTGCAATTATTTCAAATCCTTCCATTTTTCCTTTTTTTGCCAGGAATTCTGAAAGCCCGCGCACTTGCTTCAATGCTTTCTCGCGGTCAAATCCCAAAAGCCCCAAAAAGCTTGCAAAATCTTTCACTTGCCTTAATTCCTGCGCACTTTTCGCTCCAGAAAACACCGCGACTTGGATTTTGAATTTTTTGCAAAGCCTTAAGACAAAAATGTAATTCCTCAGCAAATCCTGAAGATCCACAAGCTCGGCGTTCAAGAATTCTGAGAATGAAATTGCAATGCAAACTTTGTTTTCTCCGGCCAAGCGCGCGAGCGCTGCGTCAAACTCTGGCTTTTTTGCAGTGCTGCAAGGCATTAGCAAAAAATCAACCTTGTCGCTGGAGACAGCAAACTTGTTTCTTTGGATGTTTTTTCCAAAAACAGCAATGAAGTCTGCCTTTTGCCTGA
>JAUSEO010000054.1 GCA_030651515.1 archaeon
TGCAAGTGTTGTAGGGGAAACAACGCCAAAAATTGTCCTTCAAATCTGGATGAGAATCCGAGGACGTTTAACAAAGGAAACTACTGAAGCAATAGAATACATAGCGACAAACAGAATTTTCGGAGACGCTACGGCGTTAAAAGGATTAAAACAAATAGACGAATTCGGAGAACTAGTAGACGACACCGGAAAAGTACTGCCAAGCCACACAAAAGCACTGGCAAGAGGAACAAAAGAATTTCCAGTCGAACAATGGACGCCTATACAAAGACAAGGATACCACAAATATATGTGGAAATCACCCCAAGGTCAGGGTGATTCAATAATGGTTTCAATGAAAAAGAGCGGAGATTTTGATGACTCAATGGTCAAACAGTCGTTAGATCTTGATGATCAAGGTAATTTCAAAAACATTAAATTCGAAGAAAAAATAGGTGGTGGGGATAAGGATGCAGACAACTACATAAAACTTGGGCAAACTGAATATTGGGCAGATTCCACGAGTATTGAAAGCAAACTTACAAGTGAACAAAACTTACATAGTAAATTAATGGAAGTAGAACGAAAAGATAAATTTAAAGATTTGCCTACAAGGGATGGGATCCAAGTGATAAAACTAGAAGAAGGGACATCTTTAACAAAGGAACAAATTGAATCAACGTTGGACGGAGTATTGCCACAGATGAATGGTACTAATAGGTTAAAAGTTTATGATACTATAACGGGGGAAGTATATTGGAGTCCAAGAAGGTGAAATCATGACTATGTCTTTAGGTGAAAGAAAAGTCTTGAAAGAATTCCAAATTGAAATAAATGAAAGTTTTGAGGCAAATGGCTTCATTGATTTAGTTGGCAAGGGTAAAATAAATTTTGAAGGAAAAATAAAATATTTTAATGATTTGCCAATTTCAGAGTCAGAATTGTTAAAAAAAGTACCACTAAAACTTCATTTTAAATGTAAAAATTTTTATAATGAGGATGATTATATCGACTTTGGCACAACTCAAAGAGTTACAGCCAAAGAATATGTCAAATTTTTCAAAAACAAAAAAGAAAGATTAACTGGGCGAATCACAATAAACACTCGCTCTAATGAAATAAAAATTATTGCAGCAAGTCACCCTTATGGCGATGATTGGCGGGCAAGCGTACTTTTAAGTAACATAAATCTTATTGAGGCTAAGAATGTTCCTGGTTTGCCTGATGTTGAAGAAAAAAATGGTGAAAAATTAAAATAAAACAAAAAAAGGGGTTTTTGGGGTGGAAATGAACAAAACAGGTTTTCTTGGGGCATTGATTCTGTTGGTTGCGTTCAGTGGCTGCACGGAGGGAAACTCTGACCCTGTTGTTTTGACGGCGGAAGAGGCAAAATCACTTGGGATTTTTGGAGAGGTGGAAATAGTTCAGCAAAAAATCCTGGATGAGCCTCCTTGCATAAAGTTTTCTTATTCGAAAACAAACGCAGTGGAGTCCGACCAGAACTTTGTGCTATTAAGCTGCCTTGGAGCAGATGTAGCTGATGCTACAGAAGCTTTTGAAACATTTTCTTCAGATGATGCAGAGTTTTCATCTTCAGGCATATGTAAAAAATCAGAAACCACTGCAGGCGACCAGTCGCTTATAATAACCTGTGATATTATTGGCGTTGACTCAGCCACAATCAGGGACAAACAAAACGTTTTCAGGATATACTTTGAGCCAAATGTGGACAATGCCGATGAAAAAATCAAAAAAACCTATGAATTGCTTCACGCAAAAACCACACAATTTGATGTTTTCAATAGTTTCAGATGGGTTTTAAGAATCATAAGAGCAGCAACATGAAAAACTGGAGGTTAAAAAGCAGGAGTTTGTTGTCAATAGTTTTCTTTCTCGGCGGCCTTGGAGTAGCCGCGTACGGGGCATACGTTTTGAAGGAGATTCCCAAGCAATTGGAAAGCGGTAAAACGAGGCTCACTGGCAAACTCCTCATTGGAGGAGTAGAGGTTGACAAGGAGAAAAACAAGGCCACGTTCTGGCTGTACACGACATGGAACGTGATAAGGCGCGTTTTTGGAATCCTTTTTGGCCTGTTTTTGGCTGGAATCTCCATACTTGAAATTTTGACGAATGGAGTGTTCTAAATGATTTGTAAATTTGGTGAAAGGTGAAAAAAATGGTGTTTGAACTAAACTGGAAATCGCTTCCATTGGGTGGCATTGCATGGACTTTGTTGTGGCTCGGGTTTACAGTTTTGCTAATCAGTACACCCTTTTCTACTCCTGTGGAAAACTTGGTAACCATTTTAGTCAACAGCTCATTTTGGCTTGGCGGGATAGCTTTTTGGAGATTTGTAAAAGACATGCTTAAATCCAGGAAGCCCCAGGGTTTTGGCAAATGATAAGATTTGGAGGAAGGAGAATGGCAATTGATTTGAATTGGAAAACACTCCCGCTTGGAGAAATTGCTTGGGCCTTATTTTGGATTGCTGTTGCCATTAATTGGTTAATTGACCCCGAAGTAGCATTCCCATTTGAAACAGTAAGGGGCATTTTATTTTACGTTTTAGCATGGTTTTTGGGAGTTGTATTGTTGAAATTTGTAAAAAAGCAACTCAAACCCAAATCTCAAAATGATTTGGCAAATGAAAAAAATACGATACTTGGTTTGCCTTGGTGGAATACAGGTGAAGCGATTAGCCATATGCCGGTCAATGGGTGGCTTTCAGCTTTCATTGCTTTGTGGAGCATAAACAGTTTTGTAGCATTCATAGGTGCATTTGTTTTTCTCATAGGCTTGTTTCTTGATTTGGACGTGGGGCTTTCTATGGTGTCCATTATTTTGTTGTTTTCATATTTCAGTGTACTTGCCGCTTCAATGTTTTATTCTTTGTATTTATTAATTAAGAAAAAGGCTGCTGCAATTCCATTCACTCAAAACCTGCTTTTGATGAATATTGTCAGTGGATTTGCCTATTATGCAGGCAGCAGAGTTTTCCATACTTTCGGGGGCAATGTTTCTGGCATGTTTGGCTCCTTATTGTTTATTTACTACCTTTACCAGTCAAAACAAATCGAGGCGACATTTCCGCCTTATGCCAGAAAATTATTCTGGTTTGACAAACTATTCCTTGTCATAGTTGCGGTTATTTTAACATTATTTTTTTTGGGTTTGGTATTGCTGCCTGATATAAGCAAATTTATGGAGTAAACGCGCAAAAAAGTGGTTTTATGGATGTAAGTAACGCTAAAACAGCATTTATCTTGGCACTCTTTTTTATTTTCCTAAGCGGGTGCACGCAAGACAATGATTTTGGAGTGGCCCCTTCAGTTTCGGACAATTTTTCTGTTTATGGTTTGAGTGCAGAAGACATTCAGGGTTTAAAAACATTTGAGTCCAAAGACTTGGAGCATGATTTATTTTCTCTGAGCAGTGATTGGGGTGAATGTGTGGCTGTTTTTTGGAATGAAAAATATTTAGACATGAATTACCCGCCCCAGTTAAACATATTGAATTGCAGGTTTGAAGATGCCACTGCGGCAAAATTCAGCTTTAATGAAATAAGTTCACAGGATTTTAACTATAATGGCAGCTGTAAAAAAATTCCTTCAAATTTGGGGGAAGCCTCCCTCCAGCTTAATTGTACAATTAGTAACACGGAAGTATTTGAAAATTTTTTGATTGTATTGGATGGCAACCAAAGATACACTATAAATATTACAAATGGGGGCCCTACAGCGCAGGACGATGTCCAAAAAGCATATGAACTCTTTGAGGCAAAAGGAAAAGGGGCAAGAATGTTTGAAATAAAATCCCTTTTGCCGGAACCAATTGAACCTGTATTCGAAATTGTTAATGTGGCTAAAAAAGCAGACGATGAATGGCTATTAATCGCAAAAGAGATAAGTTACGGGATAAGTAAAAAATACGAATAAACTGCTGAAATCATGAAAAAAAGATTTAACCAAGGGTGAAAAAAAATGAGTGGACAAAAAGTTTTCTGGAAAAGCGCGTTGAAGGCAAGTGTTTTGCTGTGGTTTTTGACTGGGGCGATTTTCACTGTTGTTGTTTATTTGAATCTTGGCGCGCTTTTTTCTGAAGTGCTTCCTGCGTTGAGGGCGGGTGCTTTTACGAGGGCTAGCCTTGAAAGCCTCCAGCCTATCATGATTTTTCTCACTTTTTTGTGTGTTTTTTCCTGGGTGGGTTTTGCATTCATTTACGATAGGATACCGTTGAAGTGGGGTTTGTTGAAGGTTTTTGCGTTTGATGCAGTGCTTTCAGCCATTACGTTTTTTTTGATTAAAACCCAGCCCATTGTAATGCTGTTAATCGGGCCTTTTTATGAAGCTTTTGCAAACCCCGCATTCATGATTGTTTACCTTGCCGCGTGGTCAATCGCGTACTGGTGGCTTTTCGAGTTCTTCAAAAAACAGGAGAATGATGCATTTGGCAGGGAGGCAATACCTGCACCCATACAGAAAAGAATCATTGCATACGTTATAGACGAGATTTTCTTGGGGATTGTTGCATTTGCAGTCTTTATTTTGGCCATAATTATGGCAATCGGCAAGGGGCTTGTTTTGGATAGGCTGGACCTTGGGGGTGCTTTGAGCTTGGCCGGGATGAATTTTTTGAATATTCTCATGGCAGTAGTGCTTTTTGGGTTTCTTCTAAGGTGCTTTTACTTCACGGTCATTGAAGCCCGCTTCGGAGCATCACTTGGAAAGCAGTTCATGAAAATCAGGGTTGCCACGGAGAACGGTGAAAAAATCGGTCTCCAAGAGGCTTTTTTCCGCAATGCGCCCAAGTTTGTGCCCGGCCTTGACACCTTTCTCCTGCTGGAAATCCTTTTCATTATCCAGTCGAAAAAACAGCAGAGGCTCTTTGACAGGGTCGCGGAGACGGTTGTGGTAAGTGCCGGTAAATAGCCAAGTCTTGTTATTTTTTTTCAATGATTTGTGGTTAATGGTTTGAATCCGGCCCGGAAAAGCTTAAAATACGTGCTACTCCAATATTACTAAAATGGTAAGATTGAGGTAGCAGGTGTTTGGATGATTAAGGGTTTGTCTGACAAGGAAATCAGGGTTGTTTCTTTTTTGGAGCTGGAAGAAAAACGTTTTTTCTCCAAAAAGGATGTGCGGAGATTTTTCAAGTCTAAAAGTGACATGTATAAGTACATTTCTTCGTTTAAGCGCAAGGGCAGGGTAGTCAGGATAAACAAGGACAAGTATTATCTTGTCCCTATTCAGGCGCAGAACAGGTGGGTTGAGCACCCGTTCATTGTGGCTGATGAAATTTTTAATGGAAAAAATTATTATGTTGGCGGAAAGGCAGCTGCCAATTACTGGGATTTTATTGACCAGCTTCCAATGGTTGTCGAGGTTTTTTCAAGCACGCGGCAGGGCGCTAAGACCATCCTTGGAACAAAGTTCAGGTTTAAGCGGGTAAGAAAACTTGGCGAATTTGTAAGCCAAACCATTGCAGGGCGCGGGTTTTTGATTGCAAGCAAAAGGGAGAGCAAAAAATGGATTTAATCAGCAAAGCAAAGCTTCAGAATACTGCGGCTGAAAAAGGCTTCAACCTCATTTACTTGGAGAAAGACTATTTTCTGACAGCCCTGCTTTACCTCATCAAAGACATTGATGGCTTGTATTTCAAAGGCGGCACTGCATTAAACAAAATTATTTTCAGCCACACGAGGCTAAGCGAGGATTTGGATTTTACCTGCAAGGCAAATATAAGGGACGTGAAAAAGAAAATCGAAGAAATAACAAAAGAAAACCCGAACTTGTTTACAAAACTTGGGGCTGACAAAGAAAACAACAAATTCACCCGACTGCAAATCTATTATAAAAGCTATTTTGGGGAAAACGCGTATGTTAATGTTGACCTGAATTCTCACGCAAAAATTTACTTGAAGCCGGAGAAAAAACAGGTAAAGCATTTTTACAGGGAAATCCCGGATTTCAGCATTGCAATGTTAAACCACAGAGAGTTAATTGCCGAGAAAATCCGCTCGCTTTTCCAGAGAAACCAGCCAAGGGATTATTTTGACGCCTACCAAATAATTTCTTCCGGGCAAAAGATTGATGTGAAACTCGTGAAACAAAAACTCAATGAAGCAGGCTTAAACTATGACCTTGGCAGGATATTCAAAAACGCTAAAAAAATTTACTCAAACTGGGAAGAAGAAACAACCACATTCACAGGCAAACCGGTAACATACAAAACAGCCATAACCACGATAGCCAGGCATTTCAAATACAAGGAAAAGAAAAAAGAAGCCCAAAAAACGGCAAAGGCTGTTTGACAGGGTTGCGCAGACAATGGCCGTAGAAGGCACGGCAAACAGCCAAAAACCAATGGCGTAAAACCAGTTGACCAAAAATGCAGGCATTTTTGGAAAACACATTTGGCCAAAATGCCCAATATCCACTCAAAAACGGGAAGTTTTTTTTTTGGCAAAACATTTAAAATGTGTTCAATCACTATGTATTTAATACACTATAATTTTACACGGTGGTTTTTTTATGGGTGAAACTGTTACTACAAGAATAGACGATAAAGAAGTGCAGGATATCAGGGTTATTGAAAAAGAGGAAAAGCTTGACCGGTCGGCGGTGGTGAGAAGGCTGTTAAGCAGGGCGATAAGGGAGTGGAAGACGGAAAAAGCGCTGAAACAGTACCAGGAGAAAAAAATAACGATTGGAAAAGCCGCTGAAATGGCCGGACTGACTTTGAGGGAGGCACTGGCCATTGCCTCGGCAAGGGGGATAGCTTTCCAGTATTCCCTGGAAGAGCTTGAAGAAGATTTCAAAGAGGCTGTTAAATGATTGTAAGCAATTCGACCACCCTCATTTACCTTGGCAAGCTCAACAAATTGGGCCTTCTCAAAAAATTCTTCAAAAAAGTTTCCATACCAAAAGCTGTTTTCGAGGAAGTCGTGGTTGCCGGCAAGAAGGAAAACCACATTGACGCAATGCTCGTTGAAGAGGCAGTCAGGGAAGGCTGGATAGTGGTGGAAGAGTGCGAAGTATTGCCGCAATTGAATGAATTTGGGATAGACAGGGGGGAACTTGAGGCAATCTCGCTTTCACTTGCCCTAAAGGCACCCGTTTTGCTTGACCAGACGCACGCAAGGATCGCAGCCAAAGCAGTAGGCTTAAAACCCCGCGGAACACTGTTTGTGCTTTTGAAAGCCCTCAAGGAAAACGATTTGTCCTTTGACGGTTTCCTTGACTCACTGGAACAGCTTATACAGACAGGCTTTAGGCTCGACCAGGCAGTTTACATCGAGGCAATAAAAAAGGCAAGGGAAATAAAAGAAAAAAGAAAATAAAAAGCCGTTTTTACCGGCAAAAAAACCGGGTTCAAAAGAGCACCCTTGTAATCCAAAAAAAGCCCCCCTAAGTAACTCTACATAACAGGAGTCAACTTTTTGGTTGATTTTATAAAGATTTCTCAAGGGAGTTATATATAAATGTCGGGGGTTTTTTCTGTTCCATTGCCTGTCTTTGAGGCAGGCACGGCCAAAGGCAGGATTCTGTCTGTCCTTGGCAAGCGCTTTCCATTGACCGCAAAACAGGTTTTTTCAGAGTTACGCAAAGAATTCGGGGTTAACACGAGTTACCAGGCCACGCATAAACTGTTGAACCAGTTGATTGAGGAAAACACGGTCATCAAAAACGGCCACCAGTATTCGCTGAACCGGGATTGGATTGTAAAAGTCAAAAAACTCGGTTCAAGCCTCGAAGACTATTATATCAAGAACTCGGGGCAGAATTACCTGGAAGAACTTGAAAAACACGGGACAGTCAACGTTTCCTTGACTGGCATAAAGGAAACCGCAAGCTTCCTCATTAACGGTTTTTTCAGGCTCCCCAACCCAGGCAAAAAGCCGGGAATTTGCCTCTGGAGAAACGTATACTCGATTATCGGCTTGTCTGAAGACCACTATGACGGCCTGAAGGAAACCCTTCCCAACTGGCACGCGGTTTCAAGCGAAAACAACCCCCTTGACCAGATGTTTGCACAAACCCTCTCAAAGTATGGGATGCATGTAAAACTTGGCGTGAAAGAGGTCGCCACAGCCCTCAACGACACCTTTGTAGCCGGCGACTACGTGGGCACCATATGGTTCCCGCCCGCGTTCCGCGAATTATGGGACAAGCAGAACAAGGCACCTGCAAAAATAAACGAGTTTGACCTCCAGCACCACCTGGAAATGATGACTGAGGAAAAAGCCGCGATAAACATGGTCATCACAAAAAACCCAATCCTCGCGGAGCAGATACGGGAAAAATACATGACGCATTTTAAAGGTGGGAAATGATGCTTTCAACCACGCTTCCAAAAGTTTCTTCAGCCAAGGACGCGGTAATCCTTGCATTGGGGGGCAAGTGGCCTCTTAGCGCCAAGGAAATCCATGGTGAAATCCAGAAAAGCATTGGAAACGATTCCAGTTACCAGGCCACGCACAAGACAATCAACCAGCTTGTCAAAGAAAAGATTTTGGCAAAAAGCGGGAAAAACTATGAGCTGAGCCAGGAATGGATTAACCGCCTCAAAAACTTTTCCACAGGCCTCTCCGAAAAATACTCAAACAAAGGCAACCAGGAAATAACCCCCGACTTCGAAGGCACGGTAAAATGGCACTTTGACGACCTGTCGGTTTTTTCATTGGAAATGCTAAAACTCCTCACAAATATAGGAAAATGGAATAATGTCAAAGAATGTGGAGTCGCGCTTTTAAGGCATCCATGGTTTCCTTTTAATTTCAAGTTCATAGATTTTGCAGTTTTTATTGACATGTTGAAATTAACGAAAGGTGGATACGTAGTTCTTCAATATGACGCTCCTTTTGACAGATGGGTGACAAAACAATATCTGGGTTCAGGCGTCACTGATGTAAAACTCGGAGTAAAGGATCTCAATTTAGAACACGACATACTTATTTTCAACAATACAATAATCCAGGCAAGTTTTTCAGATGAAACCAGGCAATTGCAGGATGAAGTATACTCCAAAGTCCACGATTTGGGCGACCTTTTGCAGGAGTTTGTCTTCCAGCGCCACACAAACACAAAAGTCGAAATCGAAGTCCAGATAACAAAAAACCCGGCACTCTCAAAAACAATGAGAGACCAGCTTGTGGAAAAATACTTTGGTGAAAAAAAATGACCTTCAACGTTTCCCTTATACAAGTCAACGGCAGCCCAAAAACCGTGCGCGAGGCAGTAATTTCAATGCTCAGCAATGAGTGGCCTCTTTCGGCAAAGCAGATTATTTCAAAGGGAAAAAAAGAGTTCGGGTTCAGCGTTTCAAACCAGGCTGTTTACAAGGCAATTAAGCAGCTTGAAAATGAGAAAATAATAAAAAACGAAGCCAAGGGCTATTTGCTTAATCCTGAGTGGATAGAGAAAACCAAGGAATTTTCAACCGAGCTGCACAGGCTTTACTCTTCAAATGGTTTTGAAAAACACAGCGGGAACAGTTTTACGTGCTCGACTTTATACGAGTCTGACTTGTTTTTGATGAACCTTGCACTACAAAACGCGCCCAGCGAAAAAAACGATTCTGACCCATTGATACTTCACTGGTCACACTACTGGGTTCCACTGCTTTTATCCATGGAGGATTACAGGAAAATCAAAGACGCTTTGCTGAAATTCAGGGTTTACGGCCTGGTTAAAGGAAACACTGTTGTTGACCGCTGGTGCCACGATTTCTGGGTAAAACAGGGCTTCAACACAAAACAAGGCATAGACGTTGCATCCACAGCCGACCTTGTAGTCTACAGGGACATGGTTGTACAGATTTTTTACCCGCCTGAAATAAAAAAAGCCCTTGACGACTTTTACTCCACGCCAAAGCAAATCCAGGATCTCGACATCCATTACCTTTTTGAAAACATTTTCCAGAAAAAAACAAGCATACAAATCATAACCACCCAAAACGCAGGCCTTGCAAAACAACTGACCCAAGAAACAATGAAATTCTTCGAAGGTGAAACGCAATGACCCAAAGCATGATTTTGCCGCGTCTTTTGCCAAACGGTGGCTCTACAAGGGAAAAAATCGTCTCCGTCTTGTCCATTGGAAAGCCTTTAACCGCAAAAGAAATCTTCAACGGCCTGAAAAAAGAATTTGGCTTCAACGGAAGTTACCAGGCAGTGCACAAGACGCTTGTGGAACTGGAAAAGCAAATGGTGCTCAAAAAAACTTCTGAGGGTTTTGTAATTGACAGCAACTGGGTTGACAACCTGATTGCCTTCAGCCAGAGCCTCAAAAATTTCCCAATCAAACAAAAAGAAATAACAGAAGGAACTGTCAGCCTGACGTTTAACTCGTTCATTGAGTTTGGAGTGTTTTTAATCAACACTTATTATGGAAACCATTCATTTAACCCTGAAAGAAAACCATGCGTTTGTTTTTGGAATCACACTTATCCTGTAACAGGAATAGGAGAAGCAGAATACAACAACTGCCTTGAAATTTTTACTTATGCTGAGCATTATGGTGTTGCGAGGGAGAACACTGTTGCAGACAGGTTTTTCTCGGAATGCCTTGAAAAAATGAACAAAAAATGTGCAACTGGAAAAGATTTTTCTTCAAAAAACGACATATTCGTAAACGGGGACTATGTCCTTGAAGCATTCTTTGCCCCAAACACTGCACAGGAAATGGAAAAAATTTATTCAGAAACAAGGCAGACAAACGGCAAAGACCTGCAAAAATTCTTCGACTT
>JAUSEO010000070.1 GCA_030651515.1 archaeon
CCCATCTTTTGAAAACGAACCGCATGGATGAATTCATTCATGAATTTTTCGGTCGAGGTGTAAAGAATGCGGGCCGCCGGATTTTGTTTGAGAACTTTCAATCCTATCGCATTGAGCAGATGCGTCTTCCCCAGTCCAACCCCGCCGTATAAAAAGAGAGGGCTGTAGGTTTCTCCCGGCTTGTTGGCGACCGCCAAGGAGGCGGCATGGGCAAACTGGTTGGTGGGCCCCACCACAAAACCGTCGAAGGTATAACGGCCGTTTAAGGTATCGTGACGAACCGACTTTTTCTGAGAACTGGGAAGTGCTGTTGGAGCGGGAGAGGATTGAACAAACGGTGGATGAGAAGATCCCGCCTTAATTTTTACCTTGCAAGGAGCTCCGGCATTTTCGGAAAGCTCTTCTTCCAAGAGCCCAAGAAAATTATCGTGAACCCAGTCACGAACAAACTTATTCGCAACCTCAATGGCTAAACAGTTGTTTTCAAAGGAAAGATACTTGGCGGACCCCAGCCAGGTATTGTATTGAAGCTCCCCGACCCTCTTCTTGAACGATTCCGTCGTACGCGCCCAGATCTCAGCCATTGAATAAGATACCCACAGTTTTATCAACAGGTGTGGAAAACTATAACCCCTTGTTTGTTAAGGGAGAATAGCTCTTTTTCACCGTCTTGCGTTCAAGGGGAGACCGTTTAAAATTGGGAAAAAACAACCCCTCGTCTTTTTATAAGAAGAAAAAAGACGTCAAAAAAGTCTCCCATCGTCCCCATTGTTTTGAAAGGCCAACTCGTCTTAAGAAGGAAAAGTTCTTGCGCTGTTTTTTCAAACCGTCAACAAATTTTCCAAGTAAAGACGTTCGTCCAGAATACCAGAAAGGAACCCGAAGGCAAGCTCAAAGAAAAAAATTTTTCAAAAAAAAGAGAAGTGGGCGAAAGCCTTGAGGAAAAAAATGAACCTTGACAAAGAGCGTCAAAGATTTTTACTGTCGCCGCGAACAAAGGAATTCGCAAACCCAGAATGGACGGGACTCAGATATGAAGAGAACTTTTCAGCCAAGTAAAATCAGGAGAAAAAGAACCCATGGTTTCCGGGCACGCATGAAAAGCCCGGGGGGACGAAAAGTCATTTCCAAAAGACGCGCTCGGGGACGTAAAAGACTTTCCGCTTGATCAAAAAAACTATTACACGCAGCTTTATCATTCTTTTTCGTCAAGAACCAAAAAACGGATCCCAAAAAAACAAGACCCTTCTCAAGTTTGCGATTGCGAAAAAAATTTTGCCGCAGGCAGTGAAGCGAAACCGGATTAAACGAATTTTGCGGGAGTCTTT
>JAUSEO010000072.1 GCA_030651515.1 archaeon
AAACCTTAAAAGCCCCGTGAAAAAAAAACCATGAAGACGTTTCCCTTGAAGAAGTTTTAAAACGAGCTGAAAAAAACTCAGCCAAACTGGCTGCAAAAAAAGGAATTGCATCAAACCATGTAGGGGTTCTTGCAGGAAAGACAATAAAACTCTTTGCGGACGCAGCAGGCTCGCTCATTGAACAGGATTTTGCGGTCACTGAAGGGTTTGTGTACGTTGCAGCAGCTGGAAAAGCAATGGAAACTTATTATGACACGCTTGGAAACTACAAGGGGCTTGAAGTCCTTGAAGGGGAAAACGAGTTTGGAAAAACCTTTGAAGATTTTGTAGAATTCATTGCGGATGGCACGATTGAAGTAAGCAACGCACCTGCAGTTAAGGGGACAGACAAGCCAGTCACTGTGATAACCGACCCGTGGTTCAACGCGCTGCTTAGCCACGAGATAATGGGGCATCCAAGCGAGGCAGACAGGGCACTCAAACGCGAAGGCGCCTGGGCAGGGCGCGCATGGTGGTACTCAAGCCCGGAGAACAATTTGCTTGGAAAACAAGTTGCAGCAGAAGAGTTGACGGTTTTTTCAGACCCTTCACTCGAAGCCTACGGGCACTACAAGTTTGATGACGAGGGCACGCCTGCAAAAAAAGTCGTGCACATAAAAAACGGGATCCTCAACAATTTTCTCAACAGCAGGGAAACAGCAGGCATACTTGGGGCAGAGCCAAACGGGGGGATGCGTGCAATGAGTGCAGAACACATACCGCTTGTGCGCATGAACAACACTGCAATCGCACCAGGAAAGAGTAAAAAAGACGAGCTCTTTGCAGACACAAAAGAAGGTTATTATCTTGTGGGGCAGAAAACACCTTCAATTGGAGAGACACGGCAAAACTTCAAGATTACCTGCTGGAAGATTTTTGAGATAAAAAACGGCGAAGTGGGGCAGCTCTTCAGACAGGGAGGCATTACAAGCGACAGCCACGTTTTCTTCAGGTCAATTGACGCTGTTGCAGACGATTTCAAGTTATTCAACATCCCAAACTGCGGCAAGGGAACACCCATGCAGACAATGAGGGTTGGGAACGGGGGCCCGCACATGCGCGCAAAGGCAAGAATAAGTTCGGGCCACGGCGAACAGGGAACCGGGATGTGATTTGCAATGGCAAGCCTGAATGAACTCAAGGGAATCACTGAAAGCGGAGCAAGTTTTTTGGAAAAACAAAGCGGGGTAAAAGAAGTGGAAGTCTATGCTTCAGAAAACACCATTACGGTTTTGCGACTTGCTTTTTCCTCAAACATTCCAAGCAACGGCCTTGAAGAGTCCAAACAAATGAAAAGCCGCGGGGTAAGCGTGCGCGTGCTATTCAAAGACAACAAAATTGGTTTTGGAAAAGAAGACGCCGACCTGTCAATCGAAGGCGTGAAAAAGGCTTTTGAAAAAGCCAAAAAAAACACTGTCCTTGACAAGGACTTCCAGAGCCTTCCAAGCCCCTCAAAGAAAAAAGCACCCGGCATAAAATTTGACAAAAAAATAGTCGAACTTGACGAAGGCAAGGCAGTTGACTCTGCCTATGCATGCATTAACGGGGCAATTGACTTCCTTGAAAAAAAGAGATTCACGGAAAGCATAAGCCTAACCGGGGAGCTTGACTTTCTGGCAGAAAAAATGAGCGTTTCAAACTCCAACGGAGTGAAGGCAAGTGACCAGAATACCTCGGCCATTGCCACGCTGACAAGCATTTTCGAGCTCGACAGGGACATTTCAGGAATGTGGTTTGACTCCTCGACTTTCCTGAAAAAACTTGACGCATACAAGGCAGGCGCCGTTTCAGCGGAAAAAGCTTACTCAACGAAAAAAGCGGCCACAGTTGATTCCGGAAAATATGGCGTCGTGTTCGGGCCACTGGCCGTTACAGAAATACTCAACAGCAGGTTTGAAGCCTCAATGAGCTCAGTTGAAGTCAACGCCTCACCATACAAAGCAGGCGACATTGGGAAAAAAATTTACTCTGAAGAAATGACAATCCTTGATAACGGAGTACACGCAACTGCAATTGGGTCAAAAAATTTTTCGGACGAGGGGATACCTGCACAGAAAACTTTGCTCGTGAAAAAAGGCGAGCTTGTGAGTTTTTTGTCAAACGACTATTATGCAAAAAAATTCAGTGACCTCAAATGCCTTTCAAATGCAAACGGCTTCCGGTTCGGGGGCGGCGGACGGCACCACGAATCCGAACCAGGAATCAGCGCGACAAACCTCGAAGTCCTGCAGGGAAAGCACTCGGAAAAAGAATTGCTTGAAGAAATCGGAAATGGGTTGTACATCGGAAGGCTCTGGTACACTTACCCCGTGAACGGCTTTGCCTCACCCGACTTCACTTCAACTGTTCGGGGAGATTCTTTTGTGATAAAAAACGGGAAAATCGAAAACGCAGTCGTGCCAAACACCTTGCGCATCAGTGAAAGCATTGACAAGCTCCTCAACGCAGTCCTTGGAGTAGGGAAAAAACAACTCCAGACCCTTGCCTGGGGCCAGGAAGCAGTCGTAATCACCCCCGCAATAGCAGTCAGGGAATGCAAAATTGAAAGAATAGCACTTGGCTTGTACTAAGCAAACTTTTTTTCAGCACGGAATTCTTCGCATTCTTTGAGGAACAGTTCGTGGATAGCCGTTTCGCCGATGATTTCTGTGTGGAAAGTGGAAGCCATTATGTGCCCCTGCTTGACAAGCACTGGCTTGTTTTCAAGGCGCGCAAGGACTTCAACGCCTTTATCCACTTTCACTATTTCCGGGGCGCGGATAAAAAAACATTTCACTTCATGTTTCAGGCCCTTGACTTTCAGGTTCGTTTCAAACGACTCATTCTGCCTGCCGTAAGAATTCCTTTTCACGTGGATTCCAAGCACGCCAATGGGTGAAAAGTTTTTCTCGTTCACGATTTTTTTTGAAAGCATTATCGCCCCGGCGCAGGTGCCAAAAACCGGGAGGCCTCCAAGGATTTTTTCACGGAGAAAAACCTCAAGCCCCTGGCGCTTTAAGAGTATGGAAAAAACAGTGCTCTCACCGCCAGGAATGATTAACCCATTGATTCCGTCAAAGTGTTCTTTCCGCCTAACTTCAATGGCTTGCGTTTTAAGCCTTGCAAGGGTTTGCTCATGCTCAAAAAAATCGCCCTGCAGGCTAAGGACACCAATTTTCACTTTTACTTTCCCCTTTCCTGCATCCTTATTCCAAGAGTGGAAATCTCAAGGCCCTTCATTGGCATGCCAAGGTTCTCTGAAACCTTTGCAATGATTTTCGGGTTGTCAAAATTGGTTGTAGCATCCACGATTGCCTTTGCCATTTTGAGCGGGTTGCTTGCCTTGAATATGCCGGAGCCGACAAAAATCCCGTCTGCACCCAAGTACATCATCAATGCCGCATCCGAAGGAGTTGCAACGCCCCCTGCCGCAAAGTTTACAACTGGAATCCTGCCAAGCTTCCTTGCCTGGTCCACCAGGTCAAACGGCACGCGAAACCTGTGCGCCAAGTCACTCAACCCGTCCTCGCGCAGCCGCTTTAGGGAACTGAGTTCACTGGAAATTATCCTCAGGTGCTTCACTGCTTCAACAATGTTCCCGGTTCCAGGCTCGCCTTTGGTTCGAATCATCGCTGCCCCCTCGTTTATCCTGCGGAGTGCTTCCCCAAGGTTTTTTGCACCGCACACAAAGGGCACAGTAAAATTTGACTTTTCAATGTGATGGCGTTCATCCGCAGGGGTAAGCACCTCACTTTCATCAATGAAGTCAACCCCAAGCTCCTGCAAAACCATTGCCTCTACAAAATGCCCAATCCGGACCTTGGCCATGACTGGAACGCTTACCATCTTCATTATTTCCCTGACTCTTGCAGGGTCAGCCATCCTTGCAACCCCTCCATGCGCGCGTATGTCAGCAGGCACTTTTTCAAGAGCCATTACCGCGCACGCGCCCGCCTTCTCTGCAATTGCCGCATGCTTTGCAGAGACGACATCCATTATCACCCCGCCCTTAAGCATTTCCGCAAGGCCTTTTTTCACTTTTGGAGAACCCGTGACTTTTTTTTCAGACAAAAAAAACAACACCCCATCCTTTTCATTCAATATAAATTATTTAAATAAATGATAAGTGATTTAAAAGCTTTTTTGCCACGAGTTCCATACATGCCTGACCCCAAGAAAAAGAAGCTTTTGGCAATCCTTGCAGAAGACCTGTTGAAGGGGGATGCCTCAACAAGGCTTGTTCCAGCCAGCAAATGCACTGCAGCCATAACTACAGGAGAAAACTGCGTGGTTTCAGGCGTAGAAGAAGCGGTTTTTCTACTGAGGCACTCAAAAGCAAAAGTTAAAGTCCACAAAAAAGACGGGCAGATGGCAAAAAAAGGGGAAAAAATCATTACTGCAACCGGGCAAAACAAGCCAGTCCTTGAATGCGAACGCACAATTCTCAACGTGCTTGGAAGAATGAGCGGGGTTGCCACGCTCTGCAAAAAAGCAAGTGCAATTGCCGGAAAAAAAACAAGGGTTTTTCTCACGCGCAAAACCATGCCTGGCTTTAACGAGTTTGACAAAAAAGCCTGCATGCATGGCGGGGTTTTCCCGCACAGGAAAAACCTCGCAGAAATGATTCTATTCAAGGACAACCACTTGGAATTCGCGAGCATAACCGGGTTACTGGAAAAAGCGCACAAGGCAAAAAAATTCACGCCTGCAAAAAAAGTTGAAGTAGAAGTTGACAACACAAAACAGGCAATTGAAGCCGCGGAAAACAGGGCTGACATCATCATGCTTGACAACTTTTCACCAAAGCGGGCAAAAAAAACAATTGCCAGAATAAAAAAAACCAATCCAGCAGCACTTGTTGAATTAAGTGGCGGAATCAACCTTAAAAACCTTGAAAAATATGTTAACATAGGCGCAGACATGGTTTCCATGGGCCAACTTACAAAAGAGGCAAAAATGGTTGACTTTTCAATGGCCATAAAAAAGGCGAAGAGTTGAGCAAAGTGCAAGGCAAGAAAATGAACCACGATAAAAACCAAAAAAAACGAGGAATAATTGTTGGGCGGTTCCAGCCATACCACCTGGGCCACCACAATGCAGTGAAAAACATTTTACAGGAAATGGATGAACTTGCCATAGTCATTGGGTCAAGTGACGACTCTTACAACCTGCAAAACCCGTTCACTTCGGGTGAAAGGCTTGAAATGATTTGCGGGGCACTCAAAAAAGACAGGCTCTACGAAAAATGCTTCATTGCACAAGTCCCAGACGTGAATGAGAACTCGCTTTGGACAAGCAAGATAATCAGTTACTTCCCCGCGTTTGAAGTTGTCTACACCAACAACCCCCTTGTCAAGCAGTTGTTTGAAAAAGCGGGTTACAGTACAAAAAAAATGGTTTCAAACCTAAAAGACATTGACGGCATGAAAATCCGCCAACTGATGTTTTCAGGAAAAGACTGGAAAAAACTGGTTCCTGCAAGCGTTGCGGATTACCTTGAAAAAATCGGGGCAGAAAAAAGAATCAAGGCAATCATTGAAAAAGAAGAAAAAGAATGACAATTGTTCAGGACAAGTCAAGCATCCGCTGCACTGCCTTGAAAGCCTTTTTCCGCACGTTTTCCTCTATTTTGATTTCAAACTTCCCCTCACGCAGCGATGCAAGGATGTTTTCCAAATGGTTTTTTTTCATGTAAGGGCAGATAATGCACGGGGCAATGAAATCCTTCTCCGGGTGTTTTGCTTTTAACATGTCAGCCATCCCGCACTCAGTCACAAGCATTAATTGTTTTGCACTCGTCGACTCGACGTACTTTTGCATCTGCGAAGTGCTCCCAGCCATGTCAGCATGCTTTACCACTGCAGGAGTGCACTCGGTATGCACAAGCACCTTGAGTCCAGGATAAGTTTTTTTATAGGAAATAATTTGTTCTTCCGTGAACTGTTCGTGGACAATGCACTTGCCGCTCCAGGAAATTATTTTTTTGCTCGTCTTGCTTTCAAGGTTTTTTGCCATGAATTCATCGGGCAGAAAAATCACTGTATCAGAATCCATTGCATTGACAATCTTTGTCGCATTGGCAGACGTGCAGACAACATCAGACTCAGCCTTTACCTCTGCAGAAGTATTCACGTACGTGACCACTGGCACGCCGGGAAACTTTTTCTTGAGCTCCCGCACATCTTTTGCAGTAATGCTTTCAGAAAGGCTGCAACCCGCCTCCAAATCAGGGAGCAGAACTTTTTTTGAAGGATTGAGAATCTTAGCGGTTTCTGCCATGAAATGCACCCCACAAAAAACAATCATGTCAGCATCAGTGGTTTGGGCTGCCTTGCTCAAAGCCAGTGAATCCGCGGTAAAATCCGCGACCCCGTAAATTATTTCCGGGCGCTGGTAATTATGAGCCAAAATAACCGCGTTTTTCTCTTTTTTCAGGAGGTTGATTTCAAGCGTGTAAGGCGCAAAAGCCATGCACTCGGCTAAACCAAATTTCAGGTGCCTGAGTTTTTCATGAAGCCTACTGGCTTCCGCTTCGATTTCATGCCTTGAAAAAGAAACCTGCTGCATTGTCTTCATAAAAAACTTGCCCCCAAAATGCCTTTTAATGGTTTTGGGACAAAATAAAATAACCAAGGGTTTTTTTAGTTAAACTTATTAATTGCCCCATAATAATGATATATTGGGTTTTTTATGAACAGCAAAACTGTTACAATTTCCAAAGAAAAATACAAGCAATTTAAAAAACTTGAAAAAATAGACCACGAGTTATTGGCTAAAATCGCCCGGGGGATAGAAGACATAAAAGCCGGGCGGATTAAAAAGTTTGCCTAAATTTTTTTGCCTAATGCCTGTTTAACGCTTTTCAGATAATCTGGAAGCTTGTTTTTAATCTCATTAATTGTCTCTTGCTGGGTTTTTTTGCCCCCAAACGCAACCACAAAAACTGCTACAAATTCTTCATAAATCAAAAAATAAAGCCTTTTACCTCCAATCTTTTTTTCCCTGAAAAAACCAAAACCCAGTGGCTTTCCAGCGTAAGGTTTTGTTTTCAGCTGCAAAATTGCCTTTTTGATTCTAGCTTATTCACCTTTGTCAAGTTTATTAAAATCATGGTCAAACTCTGCAGTGAAAAAAATGCCATACACCTTTTCAGGCATGAAAAAAGTCAAACAGCCAAATTATTAAAAACCAGATTCAGCGGTTCTCGCAGATCCCGCCAATATCAGGGGGCGTTTCCCTAGCATAGGAACGGGCGAGAAAAAAACCCTGGAACAGGGGTTGGCAAAACAAACTTAAAAAAAAAAGAAGAAACCGCCTGTATTTTTTGGAAAAAAAATTTGTCCAGGCGGTTTGGAAAGGATTTCTTTTCACTCACCCATTGAAGACTCGGATTCTGACTCAGAAGACACGGATGAGTCTGTGGAAGAACCGGTTTTTTTTGATTTTTCTGAACCTGGTTTGCTCTTGGACTTGGATTTGCTGGACTTCAAGCTTTGCCACCCCCAGTTGTTTAAAAAGCCAAAACAAAAAACTCTTGGCTTTCTAGATTTTAATGGAAATAAAAGTCTTTTTATGCATTTCCACGACCCCCGACTTTTGGCTTTGTTTGCCAAAAAGAACCCATTTCAGGCCTTGGAGGGGAACGCCGAATCTGCCAGTATTGCCCCATAAGCTTTTTTAAAGCCTTGTAACGATAGGTAAAGTCATGGCATTGGCAAAACCCAGGGGAACTTTCCTTGACGAAACCAAAAACCCCCCAATTGGAGAAAGCCAGTGCGCAATGCTTGGAATAGGCTTTGACTTAACAGCCTCTTTTGGAAAAGGCACAAGGCTTGGACCACAGGCAATCCTTGCTGCCACGCGCCAGGTCGAGTTCGAGTCAGGCGCAACCGGAAAACGGCTTGACAAAAAAGTCAGCGTGCACAACCTAGGAATCCTCGAATATGGATACAAAAAAAAACTCTCAGAAAAACAGGTTGAAAAAGAAACCAGAAAAATGGTTAACGACGCATACAGGCTCCTCAGAAAGCCTGTTGAACAAAAAAAATTCCTCGTTGTGTTTGGGGGCGACCACTCAACTACAAACGGAACCCTCAACGCGCTGACTGAAAAAATTGACGGAAAAAAAATTGCCTGGCTCCGCCTGGACGCACACCTTGATTTGCGCCAGGCACTCGAAGGCAACCCGTTAAGCCACGGCTCAATTGGCCGGCGGGTGTTTGACAAAGGAATCAGGCAGGTATTTGTCGGGATACGCGACCAGATAAGCACGGAAGAACAGGAATTCATTGCCAAAAACAATTTGGCAGACGACGTTTTTTACTTTGCAACCCAGCCACAGGAGCTATACGATGAAAGGCTGCCGGCATGGATTAACAAAGAGAACATTTCATTCACGGACCACTTCACTGGCCAGCAGGTGCAAAAAATTTTGTCCAAACTCGACCGCGAGTGCCTTTTCATAAACATTGACATTGACGCACTTGACGCAAACGAATTCCACGGCACCGGGACCCCTGTCCCGTTTGGAATGAATTACAGGGCACTCAATGACCTGCTCTACGCGGTTATAAAAAATGCGAGTGAAAAAGAAACAACAATTCTTGGATTTGACATAGTGGAAGCATTCCCAATACTGCGGGACTGGAAAAAAGGCTACTCTTTTGAAAACGCGGCCGTGACGCCAAACGAAATGAAAGCAGCGCTCCTGGCATACAACCTGTTGAACTGGGTTTTTTAAGTGGAAGTCTTGTCTTCCTTTTTCCTTTCAGCATTCGTCCCGGAACCCCAGAACTTTGCAAAGTTCACACGGTAAAAATTATACAATTCCCTCATTTCCTTTGGAGCCGCGACTTTCAGGACGTCAAGTTCGGGTGCAAACATTTCACTGTACCTGTCACGGCGCCTGATGAGCTTTAAGGTGCCGTCCATCTTTACCAACACCATTGGCGCCCTGCGCAGGGTATTGAAGTTGGATGACAGAACGTTGCTGTACGCCCCGCAATCCATGATTGCAAGCAAATCCTCTTCTTCAAGCTTTGGCAGGTAACGGTTGACACCCAGTTTGTCAATCGAGTCACAGCTCCTCCCGGCAATGATGTAACTGTGAGTGCGCGGCTTGTTCATCTTCGTCGCAGGCAGGATATCATAGTATTGCTTGTAAATCATTGGGTCAGGCAAAAAAGCATACGTGGAGCCGTCAGTGACTGCAATGTTTTTTTTGCCGACTTTTTTGTTGCTGATTACCTCAACAATTCCAACACCCGCATTGGCCGTGATGACTTTGCCGGGCTCAAAAATCAGGAAGGGCTTTGGCAGCTTGTGTTTCTGGAGAAGCTTTTCAAATGATTCAATGAACTTTGGGCCCATGTCCTGGGGCTTGAAAAACCTCTTGTCCCCATAATCAAACGGAAAGCCGCCTCCAAGGTCAATGTACTTTATGTGCGCGCCAAGGTTTTGCGCAAACTTTGCCAAACCCAGTATTTTTTGGGCTGCAGCCGTGTAAACAAGGGGGTTCTCAATGTACGCCCCGTGAAAATGCAGGCCAATGAGCTCCAAGTGCCTGTTTTTTACCGCAAAAGTAATGGCCTTTTTCGCATAAGAATAAGGAATGCCATACTGGTGCTCCATGGTGGAATAATTCCCAAGCTTTAAAGCAGGGTTGACACGGATAAAAGTCTTTATCTTCAAGCCGGCGCGCTTTCCAACACGCGCCATTCGCGCAAGCTCTTCCATTGAGTCCGCAGTGATTGCCTTGATTCCAAGCTTTGCGGCAAACAAAATGTCCTGCTCCGACTTGTAAAGATTCGTCAAAGTAATCTGCCCCGGGGAAAAGTCAGACAAAAGCCCCAAAACGATTTCCCCCACACTGCTTGCGTCAAGCTCAAAGCCCTCCTGGCGGCAAATCTGCATTATCTCAATGTTTGAATTGATTTTACCCGCATACTGGGGCCGCAGGCGCGCATAAGGAAAAGCCAGCTTGAACTCGCGAAGGTTTTCCCGAATCTCCCTCTCCACGAAAACATATAACGGGGTGCCGAATTTTTGGGCAAGCGCGGAAACCGAGTGCTGTTCAATATAGAGGGTTCCACGCCAGTCCTGGGACAAAAACTTCCAGCGCGGCCGCAGGTACTTTTTAGAAATCGCGGGGTTTTTCTTTTTCTCTTGCTTTTGGGCCATTAAAGAAACATCACCAAAAAAAAAACAAAACTAAACAAGAAAATTTCAGAAAAAATAGTTAAAAATGTATGCCCAAAAAACTGCAAAAAACTCTTTCCAATCAAAAAAACAACCCATAGTTGTTTAAGTTTTAAATAACCCCCTGGTTTTTTAAGTTTTAAATAGTCCCTAGTTTTTTAAGTTTTTCCCACATTAGTTAACAGTATGAAAAATGCAGGCAAAAAAGAGTTCCTCAAAGAAAAAATCAGGCACATTGACTTTAAGAGCTTTGACTCAACCCCCATAATCGAGTCCATGAATGGCATGTCCTTTACCGCGCGGGACACCGCGCGCGCCGCAGGCATCCTGGACATGATGCTCAAAGACAAAGACTGCACAATAATCCTCACCATTGCCGGAAGCACGAGTGCCGGCGGATGCATGCAGGTCTACCACGACATGGTCAAATACAACATGGTCGACGCCATCGTGGCAACTGGCGCCACCATAGTCGACATGGATTTTTTGGAAGCGCTTGGATACAGCCACTACAGGGGCACGCCAAACGTGGATGACACCAAGCTCCGGGACTTATACATTGACAGGATTTATGACACTTACATCGACGAAGAAGAGCTCCAGGCATGCGACAAGACGATTGGCAAAATAGCCGAAACGCTTGACCCGCACCCATACTCTTCACGGGAGTTCATCCGCGAAATGGGAAAATACCTGGCAAAAAACGCGAAGAAAAAAGAGTCCCTCGTACAAGCAGCATACGAGAAAAATGTCCCGATTTTTTGCCCCGCGTTTTCCGACAGCTCCGCAGGCTTTGGACTGGTTGTACACCAGGTCAACAGGCAGAAAAAAGGCCAGGCACACGTTACAATTGACTCAGTCAAAGACTTTTACGAGCTGACAAAAGTCAAAATGGAGTCCAAAACAAGCGGCCTGTTCATGATAGGCGGGGGCGTGCCGAAAAACTTTGCACAAGACACAGTGATTTGCGCAGAAGTTCTTGGAAAAGACGTGCCCATGCACAAATACGCCGTGCAGATAACTGTTGCAGACCCGCGCGACGGGGCATGCTCAAGCTCCACGCTCAAAGAAGCACAGTCCTGGGGAAAAGTCGACACTTCCTACGAACAAATGGTGTACGCGGAAGCCACAAGCGTCCTGCCACTCATTGCAAGCTATGTTTACCACAGTGGCGCATGGAAAAACCGCTCCCCGCGCGAATTCACAAAAATGCTGGACAAGTGAATTACTGCACCACCGCCAATTTGTGCCACACAAGCGCCGCTTGTGCCCGTTAGGGCATGAACTCACGCAAGGATTCGCAGACAAAAGTTTTTATTCCCCGCCTCTTTTTAATCTATTTACATGGGGGCAATGAAAAGAACTGGCAAAACAATTGCAAGGCATGCGGGGGAACTCAAAGACATTCTAAGAAGACGGGCCACCGCAAAGCCACGCGAAGTTGGCTACCGCAAAAAAAGCCACGTCGTAATCGGGCCAGTGAGACAGGCCGGGGAAAAATTCGAAGCGGAATTCGTGCCGCCACGGCTTGGCTCCCAGTTAGCCCCATACCACGACCACAACACGGTTCTTGCTTACGAGGCAGGCGCCCACCAGGTGGCAGTGTGGGCAATGAAAAACGCAATGGGCCTTCGGGGCGTGGAAATGCTTGTTACGCAAAGCTCTTTCAGGTGGAGAAAAAAAACAGCCCCAGGGGAAAAAATCACCATAGAAATCAGGAAAACTGGGGAAAACCAGGCCAAAAAAACCCGGTTACTGGCTTTTTCCTGCCGCTTTCTCAGAAAAGACGGCCCCGTTGCCCACGGTTCCTTCACCGTCGGAATAATCAAGAAAAAAACATGACAGCAACTCTACACACAAAAAAAAGCTCTTGGAAAAAACATTCAACCATGCGTTTTCCCAGCGATTTTATACCCTTCCAGTTTGTACTGGAGCCGCCAGAATGCAAGTTCGCCTGCCACGCTTCCGCTGACCAGATTAACATCCCCCTGAAGTTCATAAAGCCTCTTTCTGAAACCAATTCCAAGGCCAAGTGACCTTGCCCTTTTGCCCATTATGGAAAAAATTTCCACATAAGCCTTGGCAAGCGTATGCTGCATATCAAGAACTTTCACTATTGACCCCAGGTAATTCCTGACTTGGACAGGTGAAAATTTTCCAGCCTTCCTGAAATCAATCAGGATGTTCCTTGCAGTCAGGTGCGCCTCATCAATGAGTTTATTCAACTTGTCCTTCCGGTCGCGGCGATAACGCAATTGCATGTGAAAACCAGTGTCATGTTTAAGGCTGTCCAAAAGCAGGCCAGCTTCTGCACTGAACCGCTTCCTCGCCAAAAGGGCCAAAAAACGCCTTTCAATGCCCCTCCCAAGCGGCCCATGCTGCATGACAACCTGATCCTGCACGTTCAAAAGAACATTTAACTTTGGAGGCATGAAATTTGGCATCGTTCTCATGCAGGTAAGGATAGTCTCCCAGTGCAGTAGTTTGCCCTTCAAAACTTTGCCGTGCAAAGCAGCGAGTTTTTTGTCATAAACAAGGCCACGCAAACCACGAGGCCTTGCCAAAAGAGCCGCTTCAAACCTGCGCTCACAATAACGGAAGTTGCTGTCCGCAGCCAGAATTTCCAGGGATATGCGTTTCCTCACACGTTCCTCTAATCCACGGGCGCCATGTTCTGTCAAAGCATGTCTTTTCCCGGCTGAAAAAGGGCCGTCCCCAGGTTCTGCCTCACCGACAAAATATTTCCTCCGATGTTTCCTTTCCCGCCCCGGCAAAATGCCTCACTTCCCCGCTGCCCCAAAGTGCTCAAGAAGAGTAGTCTGTTTCCGCTCAAGCCCTTTGATCTCCGCCTTTTGCGCAGAACTCGGCTTTAGTTCAAAGTCAAGCTTTGCAAACTCCAAACCAAGTTCATACAACAATTTCCTGGCATTCGACCTGATGCCAGGCGCCAATAAAATTCCCCGCGTCTTTTTCCCCTTTAGTTTCTCAACCTGCTGCATGTACCTCTGAAGCTGGGTCACACTCGCATAATCCGCCTGGCGCCGCTTCAACTCAATAACCACGAAATTCCCCGCACTATCCTCGGCAATTATATCAGCAATCCCTTTTGAAAAATGCTCCTGCTGATTCACCGGCTTAAGCCCCGGCTCAATCATTGACAAATCCTCCATCAACAAATCATTCAAATCCCTTTCCGAACCACTCAAACGCAGGTCATCCGTGATTTCCATTGGGTAAGACTTCACGTCCAAAATTTTCCGGAAAGTGATTGTCAATTGCTCGCGCGGACTGAGTTTTTTTGCAACCAAAACAGCACACTCACCGGCCTCTTCAATTGACAGGCGCGTGTTCACCATGTAGTTAGTCGGCCTCACGAGCCGGTTCTGGTGGATTGAAACAGAGCCATCACCCTTTAGCATGGCAAGGCGTTTTCCAAAAGGCAGGGTGCTCGTGGCACGCCCCACGTAATCGACACTGCATTCTCCAAAAACAGTGACCAAGTGCCTCTTACTCAGCCCATCCCTGATTAAACCAGTGGCCCGCCCAAAATCCATTCAAACACAAAAAAAAATAGCAAAACAATTTTTTAGCTTATCCAATCCTGGACATCCAAAAAAAAGCCAGGACAGGAGCCTAAGGCAATGCGCCCCCATTAAATAGAGTTCCAAGCACTAATATACTATGACAAACCAAAAAAGACTCGTTCCAAAAATGAAGCCAATGAAAGAAACAACTTCTGTCTGGTACGAAAGAAACAAATTATCAACCTATGACAAATTCAGGGAAAACAAGCCCTGAAAAAATTTCATAATACAAGTTTTAGACAAAAAAGTTTTTTCCAAAAAACCGCTTTTGCCCCAAGCTTTTCCTCTATGCGGAGCAGGCGATTATACTTTGCCGTGCGTTCACTCCGCGCAGGCGCACCGGTCTTAATCTGCCCACAGCCAATCGCAACCGCCAAGTCGGCGATGAACGCGTCCTCCGTGTCACCACTCCTGTGGGAAACCACTACATTCCACTTGTTGTCAAACGCCAGGCGCGCAGCATCAAGCGACTCTGAAACAGTTCCAATCTGGTTGGGCTTCAACAACAACGCATTGCAAGCTTTTAACTGCATGGCTTTTTTTATGCGCCCAACATTAGTCACAAGCAAATCATCACCTACAACCTGCACTCGTTTGCCGAATTTTTTCGTGAACTCCGAAAAAGACTCAAAATCATCCTCGGCAAAACCATCCTCTACAGAAACAATCGGGAAAACATTTAGAAGTTCGCCATACACGTCCACAAGCTCGGCGCCGGTGAGAGTTTTGCCTTCAGTCTCCAAAACATATTTCCCGTCTTTGAAAAACTCGGAGGCAGCGACATCCAAGGCAAAAGAAACATCTTTCCCCAAAGAATAACCGGTCTCGTTTACTGCAAGTGACAATAATTCAAACGCTTCTGAATTCGAAGAAACCCTTGGCGCAAAAGAGCCCTCTTTTCCAACGTTGGTATGCATGCCTTTTTTCTTCAAAATACCGCCAAGCGCCTGGTAAACTTCCACAATGCACTGCAAGGCACTGGAAAAAGTTTTCATCCCAGTTGGCATTATCATGAATTCCTGGAAATCCGTGGACTTATCCGCGTGCGCGCCACCAGAAATGAAGACAGACTGCGGGCACGGCAGGACAAACTCTTTGTTACCAAATGAACTTCCCAAAAACTCGAACAACTCGGCATCTTTTTCGGCTGCCATTGCGCGCGAAAAAGCCATTGACACCGAAAGAACCGCGTTTGCACCAAGGCGCGACTTGTTTTGCGTCCCGTCAAGGTGGATGAGCAAATCATCCAGTTCTTTTTGCGAAGAAAAACTTTTTCCCTCCACACGCGGGGCAATGGTTTTGTTCACGTTTGAAACAGCCTTTGTCACGCCTTTCCCGAAATACGCTTTACCGCCATCGCGAAGCTCAAGAGCCTCGTGCTTTCCGGCGCTAGTACCGCTTGGCACAATCGCGGAAAAAACGCCTTTTCCGGTGGTTATTTCTGCTTCAACTGTGGGAATGCCGCGGGAATCCAGAACCTGGCGGGCAAAGATTTTTTTGATTTTCACCATCTGCAACCAACCCCTCAAAAGGTTTAAACTTCAATCTGGCGAAGGCAAATTCCTCCGGGTTTTATTTAAAGTGTCAAAAATTTGGCGTTCAATTTCCAGTATTCCACGCCAAAGCTCTTTTCTTTCCTGCTGCGCCAGAACCTGCCTGAATGTGAAATATTTTGCTTCCATGGATCTAAGATTGGAAAACAAAGTTGACACACGGGTGGCTGCCTGTGCCTGAAAACGAGTGCCATCTAGATACTTGCGCATCATGCCAAGGACAATTCCCTCAAACATTGTCAGCCTTATTTTCTTCACCCGCATTATATCCTCTATAGAATCAACCAGTTTAACCCAACTGCATCTTTTTAACCAACTTTTTTCCTTGCGGGACGGCGGCGTCAAATAAGCGTTTTCCCTGACCATTCCTTTAAACGCTTCAACGCTTATTTTTCGTTCTCCAAGTTCTTTTAGGGCTAGCTTCAAAAAATCAGGACTGCACATCGTGAGCATTTCAAGGGTTCCCCTATTGAAGAACTTGCCCTTTTTCAGAGCTACAAGGGCGGCAGGTGGAAAAGACTGGTTTGTAAACAATGCCTTGGCTCTCCTGACAAAGCCTCTTGTGCCTTTTGTAAATCTGCCTTTTGTCGGCATGAAAAAAAATAAAACAAAAACAAGTATAAAACTATTGCCCTCCAAAATCACAATATGGATATAAGCTACGACAAAAAAGCAGATGCAATGTATATTGAATTCCGAAAGGGGGAATTCGCCAAGAACAAAAAAATAGATGACTTTACAATAGCTGATTTTGACGCAAGCGGACACCTATTAGGCATAGAACTGCTAGATGTAAACAAAAGGATGCCTGCAAAATCCCTTTCACAGGTAAACGTCAAAAACCTGGCCGTTGCAACTGCCCGATAAAGAAAAAGCCGTTTAAAACCTACTGGTCACAGTCTTTTTATGGAACTCATTCTTTTCAGCGGCCGCGCAAATACCCCCCTGGCACAGGAAATCGCCAAAGAACTCAAAACAAAACTTGGCCAGATAGATATAAAGAATTTCGCAGACGGGGAAACCTACGTCAACCTCCTTGAAACCGTGAGGGGAAAAGACGTTTTCCTGATACAACCAACTGGTTTTCCCGCAAACGAAAACCTCATGGAATTATTGATTATGATTGACGCGTGCAAAAGGGCAAGTGCTGGAAGAATCACCGCAGTCATCCCCTATTTTGGGTATGCAAAACAGGATAGGAAAGCAAGCCACCGCGAACCCATAACCGCAAAGCTTGTCGCGAATTTACTTGAAAAATCCGGGGCACACGGGGTCTTTGCCATGGACCTGCACGCAGACCAGATACAGGGATTCTTTGACATACACATTGACTACCTATACGCAAGCCAGGTCATAATCGATTATTTCGAAGCAAAAAAAATGAAAAACCTCTGCATCGTCGCACCAGACGTTGGTTCATCCAAACGTGCGAGAAGTTATGCCAAGCGCCTGCACGCGGACCTGGCGATTATTGACAAGCGCAGGCCAAAGCCAAACGTTGCAGAAGTCGTCCACCTTATAGGGGAAGTTAAAGGAAAAAACTGTTTAATCGTCGATGATGAAATCAACACTGGGGGAACAATCATTAATGCAGTCAACGCCTTGAAGGACAATGGCGCAGAAAAAGTATTTGTCGCATGCACCCACGCAGTCTTTGCAGGCGATGCCGGGAAAAAACTCCAGGAATCAAAAGCAGAGGAAATCATTGCCACAAACACACTCAACGTTGCACCAGGAAAAAAATTCAAAAAACTGACTGTGCTCTCCGTTGCAAAACTATTGGCAGATGGAATCAAATCCATCCACGAAGAAAAAAGCGTGAGCGAACTCTTGAACCCGGCGAAGTGAAACTCAGAAACCTAAATCTTTTCTGGAAAATTTTTTTCCTACGGCGATATTTTTTTCAAATTCCAAAAGACGCTTGTAAAGATTTTTTCCTTTGAATAATTCTTTATCTTCAATAGTCAGCAAATACGCTTCATGAAAATTTTCAAGAGCCTCATCCAAATTCTTCTCATAAGTATTGATATGAAAATCGTCATTTCTTACTAAAACATTTTTGCCGTCCTTCCAAACCTTGATTCTGACAGCGTTCGACTACATAATACACAATAACTTAACCAAAATAGATTTAAATAAAAGCCAACCCAGTTTAGGTGGCAGGCCGCAAAAATGGTTGAAGAATGGATTAATGAAAGTGCAACAAGAAAAGTTATTGATAAACAGCTAAAAAATTCTGGCTGGATTGAAAAGTATATTAAAGAAGAAGTAAATTCAGTTAAGTCTGATTTTGTTTCAAAAAATTACATTTTACGCGGAAAAAAAGAAGAAATTGAAAAAGAAAAAGACAGGTTTATTGATTATTTACTGTTAGCCGAAAATGATTCGCCTTTAGCTATAATTGAAACTAAGCGGTTTTCAAAAGACCCCGAAAAAGGAAGAATCCAAGCACGAACATACGCCAAAGATATTGAGTTACAAACCCATGAAAAAATCCCGATTTTTTTAACGAACAGCGAAAAATGGCTTTTCATTGACCAAAAAGGAATTGAACGAAAAATAAGTGGTTCATTCACCCAAGAAGACTTAGCCCGAAAAAAAGAATTATTCAAAAATGAAAAAGACCTAACCAAAATTTCAATCAACAACAAAATCATTGATCGACCAAAACTGGTTTTAAACTTAAAAATACTAGCCGAATACCTGGAAGCTGGAAATAGAACCGCCCTCATCCAAATGGCTACCGGAACCGGAAAAACCAGACTCGCAATGGCACTAATAGATGTATTAGATAAAGGAAACCGCATCCGAAATGTCTTATTCCTCGTAGACCGCGTGGCATTAGCAAATCAAGCCAGTTCAGACGGGTTTAAAAAATTCTTTAGAGAACCAGTCCACGAAATTAATATAAAAGGATTTTCAAAAAACGCTCGATTCTACACCACGACCATTCAAACCTTGATGGAAAAAAAGAACGGAAAAGAATTCTTCCGCCAATTCAGCCCTGGGTTCTTCGACTTAATCATTTTCGACGAGGCCCATCGATCCATTTACGATAAAAATAATCTAATCGCCCAATACTTTGATACAATCAAAATCGGATTAACCGCTACCCCAAGAGATGGTGAATCAAAAAACACTTACGAATTATTCGAATGCAAAGACAACAAACCCACTGTCGAATACAGCTATGACGAAGCCGTCAACGACCAAGTACTCGTCCCATATAACGCACAATCCATTCAAACCGAAATCTTATCACTTGGAATCAAAGGAAAAGAATTATCACCAGACCTAAAAGACCAATTGCGGCAACAAGAAGCAGACCCTGAACACTTCGAAGCCTCCGGACGACAATTTGGCTATGTATTCATGGACGACAAAACAAACGAACTAATCATAACCGAATTCTTGAAACGATGCTACCGCTCAGACGACAATTTACCTGCTAAAACCATTTTCTTCTGCGCCAGCCAAAAACACGCAACCCACGTCAAAAAAATATTCAACAAAATAGCACCCAACCTAAGCAACCAAGTCCAAGTCATTGTATCCGAATACTACCGCGCCGAAGACGAAGTCCAACGATTCAAACTCGACTCCGAACCCAGAATCGCATTATCCGTTGGAATGCTGGACACCGGAATAGACGTGCCTGAAGTATGCAACCTCGTATTCGTAAAACCAGTCATTTCTTCGATTCGATTCTGGCAAATGCTCGGTCGCGGAACCCGAAACTTTGATGCCTGCCGACACCCCGAATGGCTACCAAACCGCGAAAAAAAAGACTTTCTCGTACTCGACTTTGACATCGGCGGCCACTCCAACATCGAATACCACAAACTAAAACAATCCAAACAACCAAAAACCCAAGAAAGCCCCGCAGTAAAAATATTTACCAACAGAGTCAAATTACTAAAAGAAAAACTAGACGAACCCCAAAAACAACTCATCGTAAAAAAAATATTAACTGACCTAAAATCGTTGGATCAAGACTCGTTTATCGTACGAGAAAAATGGAAAACGATTCGAAAACTCCAAAAACGATTCGACCTCGAAAACTACGTCAACGAACTAAACAATGAAATCGCGCCCCTATTCATCCTGATCCAAGGACAATCCTCCGAAATATACGGATTCATCCTCCAAGTCGAAAGACTATTCGGCTATATCCTCAAAAAAGACTTTGAAAAAATCG
>JAUSEO010000073.1 GCA_030651515.1 archaeon
GTAAAGAGGAAAATAATGGCCGGGAAAAGGGAAAGGAAAAAGCTGAAAGCCATCGCATTGGCCCTCGATATGAGGGTCACCCGACCCGATTCGTTCCAGAGGAAAACAGCCACATCGTACACGGGCACCCCAAAAAAACCGGGCAGGGAATGATTTTTTGACCACCCGATGAGTGCGACAATCATTGGGAGTTCCTCGAAGGCCTCCGTGATTTTGTTCCAGGACGGTATTTTGATGCGCATGAATTTCTTTGCTTAGGCTCCAAAGTTAGTGATTGGTAAAAATAGCCCGGCGTATTCCATTCCCTTGTTTTTTGAAATGATTTTATCCCTTGGCCAAATGGCAATTTGAAATGCGCCCTTTAAATCCACTGTTCTTTTCCCCGTCTCCATGAAAGCATCTGACTTTGGATGTGTTGGTAGTTTTTTTAAAAAAATTGTTTCCCCAGAGTTGACAAGTTTTTTTAAAAAGGCATACCTTACCCAAGAATATTTAAGTTCTTTTCTTACTGATATCAATCATATTTCAACCGCTTGAGTATTAGTTTGGCAAAGCCTTTTCCCTCATTTTTGCCTTCATTGTATTGGCATGGAAAACTCAAACATTCGACCTCAGTTATGCAATCCGGGGGCAGGTAGAAAACTAACAGTCAAGCCGTTGATTCTAAAACCTTACCGTTATGAATATTACCTTCAAGGAATTGAGAGACATCAAACACAGCCTGCCCACCGGAAGTGTGGCCCGCATTGCTGACGAGTTAAAAATCGAAGAGCAAACTGTCCGGAATTTTTTTGGTGCACAAAAATATGAAAATGGGCAAGTCGTGGGCCTTCAGAGAGAACCAGGGCCGGATGGCGGGATCGTGCATATTGAAGACACGGAGATCCTGGATTTGGCAAGAAGCATCCTTGAGGAAAAACATCTTAAAGTTCCCAGTCCGAATTAAATCCAACCCACTTGGTTTACACAGGTGGTAAATGAAAAAAACCGGGGCTGAATGTTTCAGCCCCGGTTTTTTTTGTAAAAAATCG
>JAUSEO010000002.1 GCA_030651515.1 archaeon
TGATTATGGAAGACCTTTTTTCATACTCGACTTCTTGGAGCGGGTTAATGCCTTCTTTTGTGAAAACGCGGTCGACTTTGAGGCCTTTTTTTTCTTTTGCAACTGCAGGCATTTCCTTGTATTCTGGTTTTTCGTTCTTCATTTTCCCATCAGTTCCAAAATTTTTTCCTTGAAATGGCTTTTTGGGGCGGCTCCAACCAATGAGTCCAAAAGTTTTCCATCCTTGAAAAACAAAAACGTTGGTACCGCCATTATGCTGTTCTTTTCAGCAATGGCGGGGTTTTCGTCAATGTTTACTTTTGCAAAAGTCACTTTGTTTCCAAACTCTGCTGCTAGCTCTTCAATCAGGGGGCTTGTTACCCTGCATGGGCCGCACCACTCGGCCCAGAAGTCAACAACGGCAATGCCTTTTGAAGTGACTCCTTTTAGCTGGCTTTCTGACGTGATTTTTTCAAGCCCCATTGCAATAACCCCCAATTGCCCTCTAATGATTTTAATTATTTTATTTCCATTTTATGGGATGTACTTTGTATTTTTTGGAGTTTAAAAGCGTTTCTTGCACAAACAATCTGATTTGAAAAAACAATTTAATAACGTGTTATTGTACGCTTTTCTAATTAATTTTTTTTAGTAAAAGGCTGGTTTGTTTGTTTTCCAACTTTTAAATGCTTTTTTATTTGTTTTTCTTACTTGTTTTTTTGTATGTTTGCCGGCCTTTTTTTGGCTTTATTTTTTTTGAAGCAGGAATAAGATTTTCTTTGGCAAAACCCCAAGCACGCCTGCAATTTCGCGCGTTTTTTGCGCCATGTCAAGCGGCAAAATGCTGGCTTGCTTGTCCAAAAAAGGCACGATTAAGGCGATGTATGCGCTTGCACTTGCAATGTGCAGCAAAGTGAATGGTATCTGGCCCAAGAATGCTGCCTGGATTGGAACTCCGAACATTGTTGGCCCAAAAAGAACCCCTGTAACAAAGTCAAAGAATAGTATTCCGGCAATTCCAGTGCCAAGGTAGGTCTTCATGCTCATTTTTTTCCTGTTTTTGAAGTAAAAATGCGCCCCTATTGCAATGGCAGTGTACGCAATGGCTGTAGTGAACGTCCAGACGCCTATGCCGCTTGTAAAGTAATCAAACACAACCATTGTCGCGAAAGCGAAAAGCGCGGAGTAGAACCACTTGTCCTGCCGTGAAAAAGGCAAAACGAATGCCATGATTGGGTCATTGTTTGGAAAAAACCGGAAAAGCCTAAGAAGGTTGCATGCAAGGAACGCTCCCGCATACCTGAATGGCTTTGATGGTTTCATGAAAGAATAAGCCTCCCTTGGTTCTTTAATTGCTTTGCAAAAGGCTAACAAGGCTTATCCTTTAGGGTGAAACGCATTTTCCTGAAACGCATGCCGGTTGCTGTGTTTGTATGCAGCCGGCGCAATACACGGGGTAGCCGTCACTGCAATTGGAAAACCTCTGGTAATCCTGTTCAAGGCCACTTGCTTCTTCTTTGTTCACGTACTCGTTGCAGGTCACAAAGGGGCAGCTGAAATTAACCGTTGTGCAGTCAGTGTCGGTCGTGCAGTAATTTGCCTGGGCAATTTTTTGCTTGAGTTCATCTGCAATTGCACTGCACGCACCTGGCTTTACTTCGGGGCATGGCGCGAATTCACAATTCGGCCCAACCCTTCCAACAGCGCTTCCATCAGGGCAGATTTTTGCCTCAAGAGTACAGGCAACGGGCGGTTCTATGCACCCAAAAAACAGCAGGGCAAAGAAAACAAGCGGGAAAAATAACCTCATACAAATGGATTAATTCGTGTTCTCGTTAAAATACTTTTGCAGTGCTTGTCAGTAAATGAAACAGGTTTTTTTCGTTTCCCAGAACAGGCACAAGTTTGACGAAATCAACCGGATTCTTTCAGGGCATGGCATAAATCTTGGGTGGAAAAAATTGGCTTTGCTTGAACCAGATTTTTTGTCCATTGAAGAAATTGCGAAATACAAGGCAAAGCAGGCTTTTGAGAAAGTGAAAAAACCTGTTGCCGTGGAAGACACGGGCGTGTTTTTTGAGGCCTTCAATTCTTTTCCCGGAGTCATGGCAAAGCGCGTTTTCAACGGCATCGGCTTTGACGGCCTGGCTACACTAATTCGTTCAGTGAAAAACAAGCGTGCTTACTTTGAAACAGTCATCTGTTATTCAGGCGGCACGCGTTCCTTTAAGTGCTTTTCCGGAAAACTCCACGGCACGCTTGTGGATTCTCCACGCGCAATGGAAGCGGATCGCCTGCCTTACGAGAAACTTTTTGCCCCAGACCGCTACAGCAAGGTTCTTGCAGAGCTCTCTATTGAAGAAAAAAACAAAATCAGCCACAGGGGAAAAGCAGCACAAAAACTTGGACGCTGGTTGTCGAAAAAAACTTAAACCCAAAAGGAGTTATTCTTTCATGGCTGGAACCATCCCTCTTGACCCTCGCGTGAAAATGATTTCCGCGGTGGAAATAAAAAAAATGCTTGACGCAAAAGAAAATTTTTTGCTTGTGGATGTCAACCCGCGCGACCGTTACGACAAGCACCACATCAAGGGCGCGGTTTTTGTCGAGTACGAGACTGCAGCGCGATGGTTCATACAAAACAATGTCCCAAAGGGCAAGAAAATCGTGCTTTACTGCGAGAACACGATGTGCACATCCTCGCCAATCGTTTCCAACAAACTGGTGAAACTTGGTTATTTGGACGTTTCAGAGTTCAGCGAGGGAATCCAAGGCTGGGTGAAACTCGGTTTTGACTGGGAAGGCGCGGAAAAAAAGTGAGCACGTTGGTGAAAGTAAAAAATGGTCTTTTTCAGTGCACTGAGTGCAAGCTTTTTTACAAGGGACGCGCCATTGCAGAAGAGTGTGAGGCGTGGTGCTCAAAGCACAAGTCATGCAACATTGAAATAATTCAGCACGCAGTTGAAGCCTAATTCACGATATGTCCCTGTGCGTCTTGTACATGTAGGCTGCGTCCTTGTTGTGCTTTCCAAGTTCCATGCTGATGAATTTGAAGATTGAGTCCGAACTTACTGCCCCATGGTCCTTGATTTCTTTTTTTAGGGCTTCAATTGTTTTTTCCGAGATTTCTTCGCATTGCTTTCCATGCAGGTGCGAGCTCTTGCACGCCCAGTAAACGCTGCCATAAGCCTTTTTTTCATCAAATTCTTCTTTGTGGCCTTTTCTTTTCACGACAGTTTTTTTATCCATTTTTTTTTTCACCCGAAGTTAATTGTCCCGTTGGCTATGAAAATCAGGAGCCAGCCAAGAGCAAACAGCAAAAGCCCTGTGAGCAATCGCATGTATGGCCTGTTTCTTTCCTTCCACATCTTGATTTCGGTTACTTTCATCCCGGCTGCAGCCAAAAACAAAATCACTAGCAACGGAAGGACAAAGATAAAATTGTACAGGATAAGCAGGAGCAATGCCGTGAAGTCAAAGTTTTGTTTGAGCACTAAAATGATTGCAAGGTATGGTGCACCCGTGCATGGCAATTCAACTGCGGAAACGAATGCCCCAAGGAAAATCATGCCCGGGATTGAAAGGTTTTGCGCATAGTTGTGGATTTTTTTCGCCATTTCCGGGGGTATTGCAAGGGAGAACCCCTGCCCGTACCAGAAGAAGTCCTTGAATTCTATGAGCCCGGCAAAGACGATTATTGCCCCTACCGCGATTGAAATGTATTCTGCCAAGTACTGTGGAATGGCTGTGAAAAACACCATCAGGCCTATTCCTGCAAGAAGGTATGTCACGTAAACCGCGCCAATGTATGCAATCCCAAGTGTAATCATTTTGCGCTTGGTTTGTGAAGTGGCAATCACTGTTGAAATCAGGAGTATGAGTACCCCGATTGCGCACGGGTTGACTGAGTCAATGAGTGCAGTGAAAATGACTGTAGAAAGTGTTGGGAGTATTGCGTCAACCGCCAATTGGAGCGCCTCCCGTGGAATCAAATGCAAGTTTCAAGTAATCGCCTGGAGTGATGGTGAAAAATGGTTTTATAACGTAGTCTTCAAGTTCTGTGTTTTCTTCAAATTCGCCAGTGGCATGGTTTTTTGCATACAGCCTCCACTTGCCTGGCTTGCCGTCAGGGCATGTTTCACCGTCTGACTTGTCTATCCATTCCCCATTTTCAAGCTTTGTTCTGAAGTGCCCGTTTATGAACTCCCCGCCGATTGCATTAAAAAAAGCCGAAAGCGAAACATCCTCTTTGCTTATGACAAGGCCTTCGACGTGCATCCTGTAATCATCGTGGTGGTGGAGAACTGCCGTTCCGACTTTATTTGAGGGAAATTCTGCGGCTTTTAGGTTTGAGATTTTTTCCCCGCACACCCAAAGTTCAAAATCCGCATGCCAGTGCACGGGGCCGCCGCTTTCAGAGATGACGTTCAGGTAAACCGTGGTTGCTGCGGCGTAAAGCGTCGTTAGCCCTACAGTGACAACTACGATTATGAAAACAATTTTTTTTGCCTTTTCTGGCATTTTGTCCTGGAAAAAAATTGAAAAAACTGAAAGAACCATGACGAGGATGAAAACGTACAATGCTATCTGGAACGGGTCTGCCGGCAGGTAATCGGCCGGGGCTTCTGAATAAATTGGCTCAATTGCTTCCCCGCTTATTTCGTGTGCTTGTGCGGAGGCTCCCAAAAAAACCGCTACTGCAAGCAAGGCGAACAGGATTTTTTTATCCATGCTTGATCAGCAGAACTCGCACACGTTTGCCTTGGTGTCTGGCTTGTTTTTGTCCTCGTATTGCTTCAAACAGTCCACACAGCAAAAATCCTTTCCACCTTTTCTTATGCTTTTGTCTTCGCACTTTTTGCCGCATACAACGCATTTAGCCATTTTTCAAAAACCTCTTTATCTAGAAAGTCTTTTTTGGTTTAAAAGCCTTATTGCTCTTCCGCCCGTAATAAGCCTGAATAAATACTTTTCACTGCATAATTTTTCTCTCTGCGGGAGTCCCATAGTGGCAATTGGATCGGCTTTAGGAGCCGACGGCTCAGTGCCTGCGCAGGTTCGATTCCTGTCTCCCGCATAAATTCATTGCCTTCGGAGGTTCGAATTCTCCCCCTGCATTATTAAAATTGTGTTTTTTTTGAAAAATAAGAGGTTATTGAATTTGATTGGCGTTGGACTCAATGGTTTTGGCCGTTTTGGGCTTAGATTGCTGCGCGTCTGGCTGAAAGAAAACGCATTTGCAAACACAAATTATGAAATACTTCAAATAAACGATACATTTTTGTCTCCCATCAAAATTGTCCAATGCCTTAAGAATGATCCCGTTATTGGGCCTCTCGGATTGCCTGTAAAACTGGCTGGAAATAAAATTGTTGTTGGAAACGCAGAAATCGAGTTATTGGCTGAGCCAAGTCCAAAACGTGTTCCATGGTCAAAAAAAACTTTAATGGTTTTCGAATGTTCAGGAAAATTCACAAGGCGTGAAGAAGCCGTGCAACATCTTCGAAAAAGCGTTCGCAAGGTGCTTATTTCAGCCACTTCACTTTCCGCTGACAAAACAATTATACTGGGATTTAATGAATCTGAGTATAAGCCATCCACGCATCACATTGTTTCATACGGCTCCTGTACAACAAATTGTTTTCTCCCTGTTGCCAGACTTATCCATGAACAGTTTGGCATTGCATCGGCTTGCGCAAGCGTTATTCACAATACTCCATTGGATAAGATTTCCAAGCCCTTTGGGGAAATTTTGCTTAAACATTGCACCCTTGAATTTGCCGGGCCAAAACTTTTTCCTGTACTTGGGGATTTTTTTGTAAACTATCGCATGGTTCCTTATCCTGGAGTTTCTTTGATGGACATGCAGTTTTTGTTGAAGAAAAAAATACGTTTACAGGAAGTAAACAATGTGCTTGAAAAAGCAAGTGCCGGAGGCCTGAAAGGAATAATCAAGTTGTCGAGTTCTCAAAAAAATTCCAATTCTTTTATTGGATCCCCGTTTTCAGCTATTTTAATAGACGATCAGACAAGAGTAATTGGAAATCAGTTGTTGCTCTCAGCCTGGTTTGATAACGAAAACTCGGCCACGCGTTTTAACGATCTTGCAAAAATAATGGCAGCCAGTCTTTGATTTCATTTCCTGCGGGGTTTTCTGGGTTTTCTTTTAGGAACTCTTGATTTTGTGGCAAACCATGCTGCATAAAACGAGTCTCCGCGCTTGCTTCTGTGCCACCAATCCCGGAAGTTTGTAATGTGAATTAAGTTTTCTCTTGGGACGACAACCGGAATTATTTTTTTCCCTTGCTCAAACAGTCTCTGTGTCATGGCTCCAATACCTGCATTTTTTGGGAAGTCACAGGCTTCAATGAACTCGAATACTCTTGGTGAAAGCATTTTTTTCCCGATAACCCCAAAACCTGAGCGGCTGGCCCTGGTTTTTTCATCCACTGACAAAACAACTTCCCCCTCAAAGTCTATGCCTGTAAATTCACCGGATTTTATAGTTTTAGTTACAGTAGTAACCATCCATGCTCCAGACTTTTCAAACTGTGCTTTGGTTGGGAGTTTTCCAATCACCAAATTATCAGCATTTCCCAAAAGGAAAGGTTGGTTTCCAACAAGATTTCTAATGCTTAGTAAATCCCCAAAAACTCCTTTGTGTATATTTAGGACTCTCACTGGTTTTTTGAAGCGCGTCCAATTCACAATATTCCTGATTTTTCTGTTAGGGCCTGCAAGTACAATGATTTCGTCCACTTCCGGGTTTGCTGCAAAATCATCAATAACCGCTTTCAAAATAGGGTTTCCGCCAATTGGTACAAGTGATTTTGGCAGTACCTTTTGGGCTATGCCGAATCTTTTTCCTTTTCCGCCTGCCAATATGACTGCCTTCATGTATATTGCCTATTTGAATTTCGGCTTTCGTTATTTAAAATGCTGCTCTTTTTTTTCTCCACTCTAGGTGTAAAACGCAAAAACTCTTTTTCCGCTCCAAGGTTATGTTTTTTAATACTTAGTCAGGAATTTGTATGCCGTGTAAAAGCGGCAAGGTGGGGTTTGGAAATGGTTTTTGGCTTTCTTATGCAAAAACAGGATTCTCCGGTAGAGCTTTTTAAGAAGAGAAAAAAAGAAATCCAGATAAAACTTGGGCGTTTCGATTCATCTTTTTTAGTCCAAAATGTTTTCGAAGTTGACGCCAAGGGCACAGCTCTTGCCGGGCGCGTTCTGCGCGGAACTTTGAAGGCGGGCCAGCGCGTTTACTTTGGCGGTTTTTGGGGAAAACTTGAAACAATTGAGTCCTTTGAGAAACCAATGCTTGAAGCAGAGGAAGGCAAAAGCGTTGCAGTCACAGTAAGCGGTTTTGAAAAACCAATCCCGCGCGGTGCAATGCTCCACCTGAAATGAATCTTTTTTTTTAGGGTGCTTTGAGGAGAATTCCAACAGCGTATCCTGCAATTGCTGAAAGCGTGCCGATTGCAGCCATTTCCAACCCGCTTTTTCTCCAGTCCCCGATGGTCTTTTTTGCTTTCACTGCACCTGCCCCGAAAAGAACAAGTATTGACAAACCTATTGAGAACACAAAAGCGCTTTGCATTTCAAGGAAAAAAAATGGTGCAAGCGGTACAAGCGAGCCAACGAGAGCTGAAACTCCGACAATGATTCCGTCGCGCAGCGGGTCCTTTTCATCATAAGACCCAAGTTTCAGTTCTTCCGAAATCATTGTCTCAAGCCAGACCTTTTTGTCGGAAGTGATTATCTCGACTGCCCGGTCAAGGTCTTTTCCGCGAAAGCCTTTTTTTTCAAATATTTCGCGGATTTCCAGTTTTTCCGTTTCCGGTGTTTCCTCTATTTCACGCATTTCCCTTTGCGTTTCCCTTTCAAGGAATTGTTTTCCTGCCTTTTGTGAAGTGTAGGCAACCGCGGCCATGGAAATGCTTTCGGCAAAAGTGGCTGCAAGCCCTGCAATGATTACAATCCTTGAGTCGCTTGTGGCTGCAGCAACCCCTAAAATGAGCCCAAGCACGTTGACCAAGCCATCCTGGCCCCCCCATATCACGTCTTCCAATATTTTGCCGTCGGTGGCGTGGCTTTCATGGTTTTTCTTTGCAGCCATAACAAGTGAAAGGATTAATGTGTTTTGTGGTTATTTAAGGTTTTGTAGCTTTCCCTGCTTTTCCTTGCGTGTATAACCTGCTGTAAAGGCCAAAAAAGAAAAAGGAAAGAATTGGAATATTTTAAAGCACTGAATCAGTACGAATCGTCTTCGTTGTCGCCTTCGTCCTCGTCAGAATCGTCATCGTCGTCTTCGAAGTCTTCGTCGTCAAACTTTATTTCCCAGATACTCTGCATGGTTTTTTCCTCCTCTTGGGAAAATTTAATCTAATTCTTCTACGATCCTTATTTAAATGTTTTTACGGATTCGAGGCCTAAAAAACCCCAAAACCCAGTCAAAAACCCTAAACCAACTTAAATTAACTGATTACGGTGAAACAGTAATCTTTATATATTAGTTTTGCACATATTATTTTAGGTGAAAAAAACAATGGCCCCTAGTTATTCAAAGGCTCTCGGATTGATGGCTTTCCTGTTTTTCCTATTGGCATTTGGTTTGGGTGCAAATGCAGGCTATTACAATTATTACTTTGAGTCCTGTTGCACCAGTTACTACAATGGATACTACTCTGTAGGCGTCTATAACGCACAGGGAGACCCGTCTTACCTCAGGTATGACCCGTACGCTTACGAAATTGACCCGTACCCGACAAGGTCGCTTCCAAGCTACCCGTACACATACACTTATTACCCGGCATACGCTTACGTTAACAGCGGTTATTCTTACAGCCCGTATGTTTACTCGGCGTATCCTTCTTCAATTTACCCGGTTTACCAGGTGCAGCAGGCATATTTTTACGGTTAAAAAAAACCGGTCTTTTTTTCCTTCTTTTTTATTTGTTTTGCTATAATTCTTGTCTTAACCATCAGGCCAAAAAAACTTCTCAAAGTATTTCCTTAGGGTGTAATAATTTCAGGGGAGTGGTCTAGTGGTATGATGCGACCTTCACATGGTCGAGATTGGGAGTCCGATTCTCCCCTCCCCTATTATTCCAAAAAGTTTTTCATTTCTGCGCGTAGTGTACGAAAAAAATGTCGTTTGAGTAAACCTTGTCCAGTTCCTCAAACTCCATTATGCGGGGGAAACGGTTGTCTCCAACTGGTTTTTCATCCAGGTAAATTGAGCGGTTGAACACGTAGTCTGCGTTCATTTTTTCAAGCACCGAGTAATTGCTTTCTTTTAGGAACCTGTAGCTTTCATCAATGAGTTCTTCGTCCGCGTACTCTACCGCGAGGTCTGCGGAGGCTTTTCTTTGTGCAAAAAAAGTGAACGGGTGCCCAAGGTATGGTTCAACCAAAAACCTCTGGCCAGTGGAAGTGTTTTGTTTCACGTAAGCAAATGCGTCCATTGCCGTGGGGTGCATGGGGTAAAATGCCATTGAAACAATCGTCAGCGAAACCAGTGCCCCAACAACGAGGGCCGAAAGCGCGTACTCGGAAAACGCGTTGTCAAGCAGTTTTTCCGGAAAAAGCCTGGCAGCCAAAAGCGCAAGCAAAAAAGAATTCACAACGTTTATCCTGTATGAAACAAACAATTGCACGGCAAAGAACGCAAGAATGATTAACACAAGGCGCTTCTCAAAGGAACCCGGTTTGATTTTTCCAAGCAAAACAAATGGCAATGCAAACAATGCAAGGAGTGCAAAAATCGAGAAATAATCCAGGAAAAAACCATAAAGAGGAATGTTCCAAAGGTACCCCCAGACTGTGCTTTTTGCCTGTGAAGGAAAACCAGCCCTCATGACTGTTGGGGCGAAAAAAATTGCGGCAAGAACCCCTGCAACAACAAGGGATTTTACAAGGCCAAAAACCCTTTTTTTTGAATCAAGGCTTACAATGGAAATTGCTGCAAACATTAAAATCATTGGCGCCTGGACAAAAGACGCAAAGCCAGCAAGCACCCCGCTTTCAAGCCATTTTTCCCGCCTCAAAAAAACCGCTGCCAGTAAAAGCATGGAATCTGCAACCACGTGGCGCACGTTGTACAAAAAGTCCGAGAAAACAAAAACCCCAAGCAGAACTGCCAGTGCCCCAAGGTAACTGTTTTTCTCTGAAACCCCAAATGAGCGGAAAAAAATGATTGAAGCGCAGATGAATGAAAGCTGTGCAAGCAAAAGAATCACTGCAAAGCTTGAGCGCGTATCAAAGCCGGTGAGCCACGAAATTCCCGCGTTGAGGAAAAAGTACGCGGAAAAAAACCCAAGGGGTTTTTCGCCAAAAAAACCCAGGTCATCGTTTTGCGCCACGTGCTCAAGCCCTGCAATGCGCTCTGACTGCCTTTCATAAAAACTCGTGAACGGGCTCACGTACGTGTTTGTGAAAAAATGGTAACCAAGTGAAGAAAAAACGAGGAAAACAACGAGCCCGAGGAGGAGAAAAGAAGGTTTTTTTGCAAACTTTTTCAGTTCCAAAACCGCGTCAAAACCTTTGCCGAGGTTTTTTCGGAACAGCAAAATCACTGCAAGGGTTTCAAGCCCTACAATGATTGTGAAGGAGAAAGCCGATAACCGGCCTGCAAAATCAAGTGCCAGAGCCGAAAGGAACAGGAGTGCAAAAAAACCTGTTATTGAAAAAGAGAGCCTTTCTGCAAGCGATTCCTGCCTGAAAACAAGGAGGAAAAGCGCGGACAAGAGGGCTGCAACCAGCAACAGGCCAAGAAACGGGTTTGCAGAAAAACCCGTGTTTTTCTCAATTGTGGTTTCTGCTTTTTCCCCC
>JAUSEO010000009.1 GCA_030651515.1 archaeon
GCCAGGGAGCAAAAAAAACTCACGATAGCCGAGCTTGCCCTTGAACTTCGTGAACGGGAGTCAGTCATTCAAAAACTCGAGTCAGAAAAAACCCTTCCCGACAAGGACTTGGCAAAAAAAATCGAGAAATTCCTTGGCTTCAAACTCACCCAATGACCACCGGTTTTGTTTAAAAAATGCATTTTTTACTCTTAGATAATGGCAGACGATTTCACCGGAATAATTGTTCCGCTTTTTTTGTTCCTTGCAATCTCAGTCTCATTTACCTATTTCGTGAAAAAACGATTCAACGCACAAGTCTTTGCACACCTGTTCAGCTTGGTGCGAACGACAAAACCCCTGTGGATATTTGACAAACTTGCAAAGCACAAGCGCTTCTTCACAACCCTTGCAGACATTGGCCTTGTCCTGGGATTTGGGGCAATTGCTGTTGACTACATGTTTCTACGCGGAAAAAAAAGTTTTCCAGTCAGGCTCGTGGCTTTTGTCGTGTCATCGCTTATAATGGCAGGGCTGTTCATTTTCATTGACTCGATTTTCGGAGGCCCTTTTTCAGAAGGCTACATGACGCGCCCCATTTTTCCATTGATGGCTGCAGTGTTTGGAATCGCAGGGCTTTCAGGATTCATTTTCTCCACACTCATCATCAATGCGTATGAAATAATTTACCGCTACATGATTGGAGAGCGCGCATGCCCCGGCGTTGCACCGCTTTTGCCCGGAATCGAAATCCCGCGCGTCCCATTCACAATCCCAGCGTATGCCTGGATTCACCTGTTTGTCATCCTCATCATCCACGAAGGGGCGCACGGAGTCCTTGGGCGCATAGCCAAAGTGCCATTCAAATCCACAGGGGTAATGCTCTTTGGCTTTCTTCCAATCGGCGCGTTTGTGGAACCTGATGACGCGGAAGTGGAGAAAAAAACAAGCCGCGAAAAACTCCGCTTTTTTGCAGCGGGAATTTCCTCAAACCTGGCCGCGTTTGCAATTGGCGCAATCGCCCTTCTATTGTTTGCTTTGAGTGTACAATTTTTCTTTGGAGCCTGGGCACAGGAAGTGCGCACAAACTCTGTGTCTGGAGTACAGGTAAAAGACGTTTTTGAGCGCGTCGAGCTTTGTGGCTCGTTTTTTGAAAGCACCGCGTTTGGAAAACTAGAGATAGGTTCACGCATCCTGCAGGCAAACGGTGTTACGGTGAAGAGCTCAACTGACCTCTTGGTTGCAATTGCACAAAAACGTTTCCAGGCCCTGGCGCTAACGGTTGAAAAAAATGGTTTGCAAAAAGAGTTATTGCTTGAACCAAACGAGCTTGGGACCTACGGCTTCATGGTTGAAGACCTCCCAAACCCGGACTATGTCGTGCCGCAGTCTTTCAAGGACTTTTCATTCTACGCAGGCCTTGCAGGGCAAGTCATCCTATGGTTTGCCCTCCTGAACTTCCTAATCGCACTCGTAAACGTCCTGCCCTTTCCAGTGTTTGATGGTGGCAGAATCGCGCCAATTTTGTTTGCACCCTACGCAGGAATTTTAGCCAAGGATGAGAAAAAAAGGGTAAAAAGAATCCAGTCACTCTTTTTGGTAATTATACTGGCGTTGTTTTTGATCAACTTTTTGCCAGTGATAATCTGATGTATAAACAACCTTTAAGGGTTCTGTTGGATACAAATATTTATGACTTGCTCGTTCTTGAAGAAGAATTATGTCAAACCACGAAAGTTTTTCGGCAATTTAATGTGGTTTGACAGATAGCAAACCATGAAATTCTGCCGAATTACTTTATTGGTTTGCTATAGTTCTAAAAATAATGAATTCCAAAAACATTTCCGTATATGGCTGCAAGGTTATACGAGATGAGCTTCGTGATACGCCGCTCTATAAAAAGATTAAAAACAAAAAAGTAAGGATACTCCTGCTTAACGCTTATGATCGTCTTGTGAAAAAACATGACTTGCAGGTAAGCGACTTGGCAAACTATCTTACAATTGAATACTTAAAAGAATACAAAGGAGGCACTTCAAGAGAAAAATTGTATTCTGATTTTTTGATTGTTTCAATAGCGTCACTAAAAGAAATTGATATAATCTGCACAAATGATGGCAAAACAATGTGTTCCGCAAAATCAAAAAAATGCTGTGAAAAAGTCAACCAAAAAAATGGTTTAAAGACATCAATCTTTATTAGCTTTGAAGAATTCAGAAAAATGATTTAAAGTTTAATGGATTTGCCCGTGTGGTGTTTGTAAAGCCTCTTTACTCCATCTATAAATGAAGGGTCTTTTTTTGCGTCCTTGATCTTTGCAACAAGCTTTTTTGCTTTTTCAAAATCCTTTTCAGAATAATCGCTTTCCCTTTGAACTGAAATACTTTTAGATTTCATAAAAATACTCTTCTTTGAAGGTATTTAAAACTTCTGTGTTTTACTCGGAAAAAATAGAAAAATAAAGTAAAACTGCCTTTCAATGTCTGACTTTTTTTCTGGTTGGTCAGAGAATGTGAAAGGAGCAAGCAATATATTTCTTTGGCGAATCAAAGGTATTTTTTCCA
>JAUSEO010000010.1 GCA_030651515.1 archaeon
GAATCACAAAACCCCATGGAAAAAATTGTCGAGGCACAGCAGAACGGCCTTGTTTACCTGGAAGGCCTGGATATTCCAACCTCAGTGAAACTAATGCTTGCAGAAAACGCCCTGAAGGTAAACGGCGAGGGCTTTGGATTGGTCGAGGAAAATGATTGCGGAAAAATAAAAGAGGAGTGGAACCGGCTTAGGGCAGAGAGCGAAAAACTCAATTGTGGTGAACTGCAAAAAAAGCTTGATGAAGCAAATGCCATGAAAAAAAACTTTGGGGAATCACTTGCACAGGCACAAACAAATTTGGATGCGGCCGACAAAGAAGCCCAAAAGTGGAAGGATTACCTTGAAAAATTCCTCAAAGACTCCGGCCTCGAAAATGAGGATGTAAAACTTGACCCGCCGCCGGGTGCTGACGCCTGGAGCTATGCCAACTTCAACCGGCATGGAATCCAAATGTGGATTAACGGCGACAAGGGTGCTGAACGGGTAATTGGGCACTTCGACAAGTGGAAAAAAGAAATTGATGGTTACCGCGCAGAGGTTGAAAAAGCCCAGGGGAAAAAAGATTCAGTGCAGGGAGTCGTTGACGGCATAACCAAGGACATTGAATCGATAACTTTGGAAATCAGTTCCCTTGAAGCACAGCTTTCAGACTGCCTTGGAAAAAAAGCGGAACTTGAGAACCAGCTGCAGAACCTTGAATCGCTGTACAAAAACTGCCTTGAAAAAATCAAGGCACAGGCCGGTTTGAGCAAAAAATCGAGGGAAACAGGGGCTGCCGACAGCTGGGTGCAGCTTGACAACATTCACACTGGTGAAAAAATTTCGCATTTTCCGGAACTTGACAAAGAAATAGCCGGCCTTGAAAAAGCGGTTGGGGAAACAGACCCCGAGTGTACAGAACTAAAAAATTTGCAGGACGCGGCAAAAGCCGCACTCGAAAAAGCAAAGGCGAAAAGGGAAGAGGCGGCGGCAAAATTCAGGGAATCAATGGGGCTTTACAATTCAGGGAGCCTCGTGGAATCGGAAAGGTTTTTAGGCGAGGCAAACAGCCTGCTTGCTGAAGCAAAGGCCCTGGCAGTTGACGCGCAGAAAAAAACCCAGGAGGCAATCAATGCCAAGGTGAACTGCAAAGTAAACCTTGAAGCGAAAAAAAACGGGGCTGAGGCAGAAGCTGCTGAGTGGAAAGAATGGATTAAAACACTCCGCGAAAGAAGCAAAGTCGAAGGGAAACCATTTGAAATGAATGAAAAGGGTGCAAAAGTCAGGCTTGACATTGAATTAAAGGAACTGGTCCCTAAAGCACTTACTGAAGAAGGCTGTGGCTGCCCATTCAAACTGCTTTCAGCCGCCAAGGCAAATACCTTCAACATATACGTTGACGCTATTAGGGGCATTGGAATAAGCGCCATCAAAGCCCCCATTGACGCTTTGACCCCTGAAGGCCTGCTTGGCAAGGCTGCACAGAAAATCGCAAGCTGGGCACTCGGGTATCTTGGCGCGGATAGTTTTGGCGATTTCCTAAAAGACGCGATTATCGATGAACTGGTCGGGGCATTGCTTCCAGAAACAGACATACCGATTATTGATGCCCCTGTTTCAAGCGGCACCTCTTCAGCAGTTTCAGCTTCCATTGATGACTGGCTTGCGGGAAGCGGAATACAGATATGGGCTGTCGAGGGTGGCCAGACCAATTTCCACAGCGCGAATTGCGGTGACTTTGAATGCACCAACCTCAAAATAGTCATTATTTACAACCCCAAGACAAGGCACATGCTTACACTCATAAAAGGCGACTGCTGTCCAGGAGTGCTCATGATTAGCACCAAGTTTGACGAAAACGGTGTTTCAGATGACAGCGAAACAAAATACTTCCCATGACAGCAAACGGTTGAATGAATGAGCGGCCAAAAAATTCCCGTGGTTCAAGTAATTTTGGCAGCACTGCTCATCGGGTTGGCATTGTTTTCCGGCAACCCGGCGCTTTATTACCCTGCAATTATTTTTGCCTGCTTTGCCATGCTGAAGTTTTTTACCGCTGTTGCAAAGCCAAAGAAACTTTCAGAAAAAGAGTTTGATGAACTCGATAAAAAATATTCAGGAAAAGTTTTCGCGATTGACGCTTTATCCATAATACTTGTCCTTGTTGAAACCGCGGCGATTTACCTTGTGCTTGCAGGTGTCAAAGAAAATGCTTACAACAGCATTGCAAACGCCGCGGTTTTCATCAGCAACCCACAGGGCCTGCTTTTTGTCGCGGCTTTCCTGTTTTCGCTTTCAACAATCGGGTGGCTTGTGTGGATTGCAGTGAAAAACATTTTTGGCCCTGAATACTGGGTGTACTATTATAACCGCCGTGGCGTTGGCTTTGACACGAAAAAAATTTACGGGTTCATAAGCCTTGGGGCGCTTCTGCTGGCAGTTCCTGCACTGGTTTTTGGGTTCATGGATTACTCTCTTATCCTGGACAACGGAATCCATCTGGGCAATTGGGGCAGACTGAGCCCTGTTGATTATGCCTGGGGCGATATTTCAGAAATCCAGGAATTTACAAATGGGAAAAACACTTTTTACCTCATAAAATTTTCCAACGGGGATACGTGGAACACGTCGAATGAAAAGTGGAATGTGGAAGAATCCTTGGTCATTGAATTCATTTCCTCCAAAGCCGGCAAAGAAATCCGCAATTTTGGTTCCTTAGGCTAACAAAAACCGATAAAATTGTTAGCATAAAATGCATTGCCCGGGTTTTCAGTACTTTTTCACGCGTGGGTCAATGGCTGACCACTCATAAATTCCGCCCACAAAATTTTTTGCATTAAACCCTTTTTGCTTTGCAATCATGGCTGCAGTGTGGCTTCGCCCGCCCGTCCTGCAGTAAAAAACCAGGTTGTCTTTTTTCCCCGGTTTTTTGAACCCGTATTTTTTCTCAAAATCTTCTGCGGGCATTTCAAGAGCGGTTGTAAGTTCAGGGAGCGGAATGTGCTTTGCTGTTGGAATCACCCCATGCACCAATTCGCGCTGCTCCCGCACGTCAATCAGTACATATCCCAAGGCAGAATCAATGAGTTTTCTCAATTCCGGCATGGTCACGCTTTCCACTGGCATAATTCAGTTCTTGGTGGGCAAATAGCTTTAAGGCTTGCTCCCGTGGAAGAAATGCAGCAATATTTTGAAGTTTCTTCCTTTCAGGTCACTGAATTGTCTCTCAAGCTCCCTGGCTATGTCAATATAATGGTCTATTTGTTCAAGTGAAGTGGCTTGTGGGGCCAGTTTTCCCCTAAGGAGATTAACCCTTTGCCTGATTTTTTCCATAAAGACCGCTCTTTGCTGAACCTCCCTGTCAATTTCAAGGTCGCCTGTTATTACAAATGTTTTCCCATCCGTGTGAACCGTTTTTTCCTTTTCAATTCGCTGTAGAATACCAGCTATGCGCCGTATGTATGTGGCGTGGATTTTAAGCTCATTTAAAACAGATTTGGCAGCATCAACCGGCCTCAGGTGCCCTGGAATTTTTGCCCGCGCAGGTCCTCTTGTTTTTCTGGGGGGTCTTTTTCCAATTCGTGCATTGCCCTGTTCTTTTTCAAAAAAATGGTGCATCAATAGTTTTAGGTTTTCTTGTTTTGCATCGTTAAAACCAGCTTCTATGCCCCTTATCGTGTCAATTCTTTTGTCCATTTCCTGGTATCTCCTTTTTTTTCCAAGTGCCACTGCTTCATACCCTAATCTGCTCATTTGCCCATGCATTTCATACATTCGCACAGAGTTGTTGTGAATTCTTGAATCAATTTCGCGTTTGCCTGTAACCGCGAGTATGCCTGTGCCTTCATGAAAAACAGGCGCTCTAATCATCCTGTTGTGGATTTTGGTCAAAGCTGGTATGTAATTGCTTTGGTGTGAAAGTTCCATTAGTAAAAATCTTTGCGCGCCTGGGGGCCGGTTTTTTTTCACTTCCGGCTCTGGTGGCTTTTTGGAAAAGGCTTTTCCTGCAGCTCTTCTTATTAGTTTTATGATTCTTTTTGGCATTATTTCACCACTTTAATAACCATTTCCACAGCGGAACATATTCAATTCCACTTTCTTTTTTTTCCGTATCTTTTGTTATTATTGTCAGCTTTTTTGTTTTTTTGTTTTGTTTTTTGAATTCCTGCAATCCTTTTATTTCCCTTTCATTTATTTCATCAGTATAAGAGACATTTATTGCTTCCAGTGAATAATCTGCATTCTTTATTACAAAATCAGCCTCATTCCGATTTTTCCAATAATATGCGTACTTGCCTTGTCGCTTCAGATGAATAAATACGCAGTTTTCTGCAAGCTTTCCCTCGTCTTTGCTGAATTTGAAGCTGACAGCATTTCTTAACCCGTTGTCTATGCAGTAAATTTTTGATGCAAGTGTTTTTTGTTCTTTGAAGGAATAAGAAAAATGATCTGCTGTAAAGAACAAAAAAGCTTCCGTGTAATAAGAAAGATAATCATTTATTGTGTCATAGGATATTCCCAAGCTGTTTCTCAAATTTCTTAAGGAAATAAAGCTTGTGAAGTTTGTCATTAGATAGAGTGCAAGATCCTTTGTTTTTTGGCTGTTTAAATTGTACCTGTCTATTATATCTTTATATAATATGTCATCAAAATATTGCCCCAAGAGTTTCGTTTTGAAGTTTTTTGATTTAAGCACTACTTCAGGAAATCCGCCAAGTGAAAGGTATTCGTCCAAGCTTTTCAAAATCAGGAGCCTGGTTTTTTCAAGCAGCAAACCTTTTTTTATATTGTTTTTGTCTATTGTTATGTTATTGAAAAGCAGGAACTCATCAAAGCTTAATGGCATAACTTCAAAAGTTACATTTCGTCCCGTTAGGAGTGTTGAATATTCTTTTTTTAGCAGATAAGAGCACGAGCCCGAGATCACAAATTTATCATGCGTTTTCAAATCGTATTTTTTTCTTACCCAGGCTTCCCAGCCATCTTTTTTGTGTATTTCATCGAGGAAAACATATGCTTTTTTGTCCAGGTTTATGTTTTGCCTATAGCTGGAATAAATATCCTGCAAAGAATCTTTTACCAGTTTTTTGTCTTCTATGTTCACAAAAAGTATTTGTGCAGGGGCTGTCCCTTTTTTTAGCAGGCTGTCAATCATTTGGTACATTAGGGTGCTTTTACCGCTTCTTCGCACCCCAGTTATTATTGTTATTTCCTTTATTTCAATGGAGTTAACTAATTGTCCATAGCTTGGCCTAGGCTTGGCTTTTAGTTCTTCAGGCACTTCTTTGGTTTCCCACCAAGGATTCCATTCAATCAATTTATCCGCATCCATATGTTACAATATACTGTAACAAAACACATATAAATGTTACGTTTTAGTGTAACGTCACTATGTGGTATTAATCCAGCAATGCGTCGTTAACGCCAGCCAATAACTGCTTTCACCTCATCAAGAGAATAGCATGTTATTGGCATTATTCAGCATTTAAATGAAAAAATAGTGTTTTGGTAGTGAATATATTTAAATTCTTTTTGTGCAACTATTAGGTAATGAATGTCATTTGGACAAGGCACGCAAGGGAGAGATTTTTTGAGCGCGCCTTGATGTATGGAATCAGTGTAGGTGAGGCCGAACAAAACATTTTAAAGCAACGGGTTAAGGAAAAACAAAAAGACAGCACAATTAAAACAATCTTTAAAATAATGGATTATTATTTTACTGTTATAAAGGAGGAAACACCAAAATACATTAGTGTGGTGAGCATTTGGGAAGCAAACGATAAAGAGGTTTTATTATGGAAACAGAAAAAATAGATTGCGTTTTCTGCTCTGAAACAGCAGAATTAAAATATGAAACAATTGAGTTGCTTGACGGAAAAGTGGTATTAAAACAGCAGCCTTATTATAAATGCAAAAAATGCGGTAAAGAATTTGTTACAAGCAGGCAAATGAAGGAAACAGAAAAACAAATAAACTCGTTCTCGGTTTCAAGGCCAATAGTTTCAACGGGCAGGAGCCTGGCAATAACAATTCCAACAGACCTGGTAAAATTCTACAAGCTCAAAAAAGGCGAAAACGTACAACTAATTCCAGAAAGCAGGCACATGCTAAAGGTAAAATTTTTTTAAAATGGCTCTTCCCCGATTTTTTCAGCCTGCCAAGCGAATTTGCCAGGGGTTCCTACTGTTTTTTCAAGAAAAATTTTTAACCAAGAACGCCGTTATATAATTGGTTTTTTTTGTGTTTGGTGAATCAGCCCAGGTAAAAATCGGCTTTACTGTTGTTCTGGCGGTCTTTGCACTGCTTTCAGTGGTTGTTGCACAAGAAATCGCCCAACAAGAGGAACAGCCAATCGGCGGAACCGGGCTCGTAACTGAAGCAGGGCAGGACGGCGAAACGGTTCCCGGTGAAATGGTTCCTGAAACCCAAAAGGACGATGAAACTGTTCCTGATGACTTGGTTCCTGAAAATTTGCCTGGAGAGATAGTGCCTTTTTTAGAGCTTAAAATCGCATCCCCCCTTTACGGTGAAATAATTTCAGGCACAGGCGTGGTCATACTTGCAGTTGAGCCGCGCGACAAAATAACAAGCGCTTTTTTTGAAATAGGTGGCCTGCGCGGCGAATTGTCTGCCTCAAACAATTTTTCCGCAGAATTTGACTCAAAAACCCTGCCTGACGCAGATTATGAGCTCAGCGTAACCGCCTGCATTAATGCTGCCTGCAAATCTGAAACAATCCCGGTCACTGTGCAAAACGCGCTAGGCAATGCGGAACCACAAGTTACCCCATCGTTGGTGCAGTCTCCGGGAAGCGGGCCATCACCGGAAGTGATTCCGCGCACAGTGAAAGTAAAGGGCGCAAACGTTTTCTCAGCCATGACGGTTTTTTCACTTGACGGAACCGTCGCCGCATCCGGAACAGATTTTGTCGAATTAAAGCCTGGTGTTTACAATGTGCAGATAGATTTTTTTGACTCAAGCCTTTATTCGCTTTTTCTAAAGGAAATTTCCATCCAGAAAGACGGGTTCGTCGCTGAAACAAGCGTCATTGACGCGGCGTTAACGGATAAACCTGCACAAGACCTGGATTGGATTGAGACCCGTGCCCTGAAAGCAAACCATTTTTTTTCGGATGGAAAGTTAGTCCTCCTCCCGCCGCCACTGTCAGCTTACCTGTACAGGTGCCGCAACCTTGACTACGAGTCAAAAAACTGCCGCGGTGAATTCGAGAAAGTCTCAATCGTTTTGCCAATGGAAAAATTTTCCGTGCCATTCAACAACAACCCCAAAGGCTTTGCATTCGCCAAAAAAAGTGTGAAGGGCCAGCTAGTTCCCAAGCCAGACCTCAACGCAACCGTTTCCATTACAACCAGAAAAGTAACCGACCTTAACGCCAGCCCTGACTCCAATGACCTTTTGGGGATAAACTTTGGCCAAATGCACGAAAACCTTCCAGAAGGGCTTTACAGCATTTGGGACACCGAGTCCATGGCAAGCGCTGATGAAGTGGCTGCCCCGAATTTTCCGTATTACTCAGTTGAAATCAACCCTTTCACCGGGAAAAAGTCTTTCGTAATAGACACTGTCAAATACTCTGAAAAATGGTTTGAAAGCCGCACCCCAGCCACCAAGCTTGTCCCCGTGGAAGCAGGGGCGCTGTACGAGCTTTACCTCGAATTCTATTACCCGCAAGGAAAGGACTTTGATTCCGACAACCTGTCTGCATATCTTGCAGAGTTCACCGAAACAGGGGGGCTTGGGGCAGGGGACATTGTGCATTTCAAAAATGAAGGGCTATTGGCCGGCAACCAGAATTTTGAAATTACTTATGCGGATATAAGTTCTCCTGACGGGGTTGAAAAAAATCCTGCCGTTGATTCTGCAAAAAAAGATTCAACCCCTGTTGCTGATTCTGCAAAAAGTGACCCAATCCTTGCCCCTGATTCTGGCGAAAAAAATTCTTTGACCACGGCAAATACCTTCTCCGGCAAAAAATTGGCGGCACGGTTCAGGGCCTCTGAAGAATCCAAGTTTATGCGGATATCTTTTGTTTTTGACAAACAGGAACTTTCTGCAATAAATGGCGGGAGTTTTTATTTCGACAGCATCACTTTGAACAAGGTTGAAGGAAAATGAACCGATTTTTGCTTTTCGGTTTTTT
>JAUSEO010000022.1 GCA_030651515.1 archaeon
TAAAACCTTGACTTTTCTTTTTGTCAAGGTTTTAAAGCCCTAATTCTTTTTTTTCCCGGGCATTCCTTTTTTGTCCGGAAAAACCTTTTCAACTTCCTCAATCGGAAGCACGAGATCCCCAGTCCGGTAAACCATCCAGCCCAAAAACAGGACGGCCAACCAGAACAAAACTGTTGCCATTGGCCCAAGGATAACACTCCAGAACTGGCGAAGCGACAGCTCTTTCTGGTCAAGGCCAACATACACGCCTAAAGACTTTTCAGCTGTTTCCTGGCAAAAGGCCCTCGAAAAATCGGATGACGCAAGGCAACGGTTGACTTCCTTTAGGTTGTCCCAGGAATTAAACATCTGGGCTGACGATTGCACGAAAAAAAGCAGGGCAGAAAACAGTATAAAAGCGCCAATCAGGCGCGGCATGTGGACTTCACGGCCGCCAAAGCGGAAAAACATGAGTTTTCTCAAAGCAAACAACCTCACAAGAGAAGTGGTTAAACAGTATTTAAAGTTTTTCATGGAAAAAGAGACTTATTCAAAGGCTTTTTTTGCGATCGTGGTCTAGTGGCATGATTCAACCTTGCCAAGGTTGTGGCCCGGGTCCGATTCCCGGCGGTCGCATGAGAACCCTTGCGCGGGTTCACGGCGCGTATATGGCGCCATCTTGCGATGGCACGGTAAGACACAATTGCACATATCGTAGTGGGGCTTTGTTACCGGCCTTTCACAGGAAGGCCACATAGGCTGTGTGAACGGACGCAACCGTTCTGGGCTTGTAGTCTAACGGCCAGGATGCATCGTTTACATCGATGAGAAGGAGGTTCGATTCCTCCCAGGCCCACTTCCAAAAAACAAATAAAACAGATTGAAGCAAGTTATTGTTGCATGAAAAAAACTATTCTCGTCCTAATCCTGGTTTTGGCTGCAAACGTGCATGCACTCGAGTTTTTGCCAAACACGGTGCAGGAAATGGACGCCACAATCACGCTTGAGGCAACCGGAACGCTCAGCGGGGCCCTGACAGACAGGGATTCAATGGAAGTGCATTTCCTCACTTTTCACGAAAATGACAAGCAACAGGTGCTTGAAATAAGCGAAGAACTCGAAATTGGCGGGAAAAAATTTTCCCCGACTTATGAATTTGAAGGCGAAAACAGGTACGCGGTTTTCACGGTTGACAACCTCGCCGAATATGCGGATACGCCGACATTTACTATCACCGTCATTGCTCGCCTGAAAAAAAGCGCGCAAATCGGGCTTGAAGAAAAACAAGCACAGGAAAATGGCGAAGAATTCCTCAAAGAAACGAAATTCATTGAAGTGAACGACCCTGAACTAAAGAGCAAGGCAAGACTTGAATTCACTTCCGAAGACGACATTGAAACACTGCGCGAAATATCAAAGTGGGTGAAAACAAACATTACATACGATTTTGAAAACTATTACAAGGCAGTTTTTTCCGCAAAACAAACCTACAACTCAAGGGCAGGAGTGTGCGACGAGTTTGCAAACCTTTCAGCAGCCTTTGCAAGAATAAAAGGGATACCGACAAAGTATGTCACAGGAATCAGCTTTGATGGCGACCTTTTTGCAAACCACGGGTGGAACGAAGTCCTGCTAAAAGGCTTTGGATGGGTTGGGCTTGACTCGACTTTTGGAGAAGCAGGGTTTGTTGACGCCGCGCACTTTGAACTTGCAAAAACCGCTGACGCAAGCCAGTCAGTAAACTTCAAGGTAACCACAAAGACCGCAAACACTGTAAACGTTACAACTTCCCTGGCTCTGCCAAAAGTAGAAATAAACGAAGTGAAGTTCTTCCAGGGAGTGACAAGTGCTTCACTCGAAGCCCAAAAGAAGGTTTACTCTGGCCAGGAATTCACTGTAAAGGCCATCGTGAAAAACCTCCTGGAAAAAAAAGCTGTCATCCCGGTTGAAATTGCCCTGCACCCTGACTTTTCAATCCAGGACAGGGAGAGGCTGGAAATTTTCGAGCCGCTTGAAGAAAAAGAAATAAGCTGGATTGTCAGGGCACCGGTGCACTTGGACAAAAAAACCTTTCTCCGCTACGGGCTGTTTTTCCTCGCACCCGACCAGAATGTTTCAAAAAGCATCGAAGTTCACTTTGCAGAAGAAACACCACAAGAAGAAGCAAAAATAGTTTTTTTTGACATCAGCCCCCGTGTTACAGGCAACACCCTGTTTGTAGATGTCAGGATAACAAATGCGTCCACATCAACCGGCACTGCAAAAATAACCGCGTTTAGGGAATCACAAATAGTTGCAGAAAAAGAAGTCCGAATGGAAGGATTGTCTGAAAAAACTGAAACAGTGAGTGTGGAAAATTTTTCTTTTGGGGAAATAGAGCTTTTGCTTGAGTCTGGTGCAGAGGCAAAAACCGTCAGGATAAACGTTCCACAGGAACAGGAAAATCCAATCGAAGTGACTGAAGAACCACAAAAGCCCCCTGAAGAAAAAAACAATTTTTTAACTGACGAGAAAAGCGGCTGGCTTGCAGCAATAGTGCTTGGGGCAGTGATAACAATGATAATCCTGCTTGCACTTGTGCAGGTTTCACGTGCTTTTCTTAAGAAGTGAAAAAACCTTTTGAGCCACTTCTTTGAGGGGCTTTGAAGCATCAACCACGATTATTTTTTCACCCGGGAAAAACTTTTCCATGGAAAGGAATTTTTCCCTTGCCTTTTTTAGGAAAAACTTTTTTTCAAACAACTCGAGTTTGCCGCGCTTGGAGGAAGAAATTCTTTTCAGCGCAGTGCCCTCGTTTATGTCAAGGACAAAAACCGCGTCAGGCTTTAGCATGCCTGCATGCATTTTGGCGATTTTTTTTGCATTGATTCCCTGCAGGGACTGGTAAACGAGGGTCGAGTACTTGTACCTGTCGCAAAGCACTATTTTTCCTTCAAAAAGCGCTGGAAGGACGACTGACTTTAAGTGGTGTTTTCTGTCAAGGGCATAGAGTTCCAAAAATTCCGCGGCATTGGATTTAATGCTTTTTTTAGAGGACAGCAAGTGCCTTATTCTATGGCCAAAAGCGCTGTCAGTGGGTTCAGCCGTGACCACTATTTTTGAAGCAGGAACTCGTGCTTTTACAAGCAGTTTTTTGACTTCCTGGATGACACTGGTTTTGCCAGCGCCATCAAGCCCCTCTACAACAAAAAAAGCCCCAACCATGAAAAAAGCACTGTTCAATTCTGCGTCAACAAATTTAAAAAAACCCCCCAATAAAACTCTTTAATGCAGTCGTAGCGTAGCGGTAGCGTTCAAGCCTTCCAAGGAACTAAATTTGCCAACCCACAGCGCAGTTTGTGGCCTTTCTGTGAAAGGCCGGTTAATACAAATTTCGCTTTAATGCTGTGCCATTGGTTAAGCTAGGTTGAAGAAAGCTTGAGGCCCGGGTTCGATTCCCGGCGGCTGCATTGAGCCCTTGCGCGGGCTCGCGGCGCAGCATATGTACCGTTTTCCCTTTCCAGGGCAAGCAACGGCACAGCAATACAAAGACCCGAAGTGGGTGAAAGCAGGATTCTTATATATTTTGTTATATTTTGTCTATAGTGAGTTATATGTCTGAAGTTACTACTATTCAGGTTGAAAAGAAAATCTTGGATGAAATGAAAAAAGCAAAGCGATACCCAAGGCAAACATATTCGGAACTTATAGAACAACTCCTGAAAAAAGACAAGGAACACAAAAACCAGTATGACGAATATTTGCACAAAATACAGCAGGAAAAAATGACTGAACTTTGGGACAACAATGAATATGAAGAGTGGGAAGATGCTTGAACCGGGACAGGTTGTTTTAGCACAGGTTCAGTTTGCAGATTCCTTCCAAGCCAAAAAAAGGCCTGCGGTTGTTTTGTTTGAAGAGTTTACAAATGTTGTTGTTGCCGGAATAACAAGCAATACGAAAATGAAAGGAATTTCACTGCCAAAAAAAGAAGGCGCAATAAAAGACAGCGTTATCAAAACCAATTACATTTTTACAATCACGGAAAAAGCAATAGCAAAAAAATTGTTCAAGTTAAGCAATGAAAAGAAAAATGAATTATACGAAAACTTGGACAAAAAACTTGGAAAACTTAAAATGCCGAAAAGATAAGAAACAATTGAATGCCTCAAACAAAGACCTGCTTCTTGGTTTAGCAACATACTTGGGCAAATTTTAACAACCCCAAATCTCTTATAAGAAAATTCAAGCTACTATTTAAGCTAAACCGCCAAAAATCTAGATGTGAATTACAGTGCCTGAAGGAAAATTTGTTGAAATCGTTGACCAGAATGACCGCGTGATTGGAAGGATTGAAAGGGACAGGGTGCATGACAAGCCGGTGCTTCATCGCTCGGTGCACGTGTGGGTGTTTAATTCGCGCAAAGAAATTTTTCTGCAAAAAAGGCCAAAAACAATGAAACAATACCCGGCACTTTGGGATTCAAGTGTTGGCGAGCACACAGAAATCGGAGAGACATACGAGGAAACCGCACAACGGGGCTTGAAGGAAGAGCTTGGAATCAAAGTAACCAAGTTGGAATATGTCGGGAAAAAAGCGATCCTTGACGGCACATGCTTTGAGTTCATAACGCTTTTCAGAACGGTTTTTGATGGAGGGATAATGCCGGACAAACGCGAGCTTGAAGATGGAAAGTTTTTTTCACCCAAAAAAGCGGCTTGGTTAATTAAAAAAGGAAAAACAACGCCCTTTTTTGTGGAACTGTTCAGGGGGTATATGCATGAATAAGAAAATCCAGGCACTTGCACTTGAAAGGATTTACCGGCTTTTTGAACTGGCGGAGCTGAATTTGAAAACCCACCCCGCGCGGAGCAAGAGATACATACAAATGGCAAGGAAAATCGGGACACGCACAAACACGCGAATCCCGGACGAGTTAAAGCCCTGCTACTGCAAGAAATGCAACGCGTTTCTGAAGAAAGGCGTGAACGCGGAACACGAAAAAGAAGGCACGATTTTGATCGTGAAATGCCTTGAGTGTGGGGCGGAAAAAAAGACTGGAAGGAAAAACAAGGCTTGAACAAACCTTTAAAAACCCTTTTTGGGGAGAAATTTGTCTGAAGCTGTTTTTTAGCTCGCAAACCAGTAATGGTGCGCTTGAGCAAAGTGCTTCGAAAGGAGTTGTTTAAATGGGGATTTTTGATGTTCCGGCCTCTGAACTCATAAAAGAGGCCGCGGGAAACTTAAAGCAAAAAATCCAGAAACCCGGGTGGATAGAATTTGCAAAAACAGGGGAAAGCCGAGAAAGGGCCCCACAGGACAGGGATTTCTGGTTTGTAAGAAACGCATCCATACTTTACAGGGTTTACAAGGAAGGCCCCTTGGGGACAGGCAGCCTTAGAACTTATTATGGTGGAAGAAAAAACCGCGGAGTGCGGCCAGAACACCACCGCAAAGGAAGTGGGAAAATAATCCGGCTTTGCCTCCAGACGCTTGAAAAAGAAGGCTTCATCAAGAAAACAAAAAAAGGGAGGGCTGTCACGCCTTTTGGGGAAAAATTCCTTTTGGCTGTTTCAAGAACTGTTGAAAAAAGGCTTGACGAACAGTCAAAGCAAAAAAAAGAACTGCAGGCAGAAATGATTGCAAAAGCAAAACAGGCAGCGGCAGAAAAAACACAAGCACAGGCACAGCCAAAACACGAAAAAGCACACGAGGGCCACAAACAGGACAAACCTGCATCGCAACACGCACAGGAAAAGCCCGCGCACGGAGAAGAAAAAACCCAGCAAGCCCCAAAGCAGGAAAAAGCCCCTGAACCAGGACACGAAAAGGCTGAAAAAAAGGAGAGAACGGTTGAAAAGAAATGACAACCGACGAAGAAGCAAGGCAGCAGGCACTTCAAAAAATGCTTGAGGAATCAAAAAAACATGACAGGGAGGCGCAAGCAGAACAGGCACTGAACCAGGCCCTAAAAAATCTTTTGACTGACGAGGCAAAACAAAGGCTTTACAATGTAAGGCTTGTGAACAATTCGCTGTTCACCCAGGCCGTGCAGACAATTGCATACCTTTCAAAACAGGGCCGGATTGAGGAAAAAATCGGCGACGCAGAACTAAAGCAGCTGCTTGAAAAGCTTTCAGCAAAAAAAGAAACAACCATAAGGAGAAAATGAAAAAATGTCTACAAACAGGGAACCGGAAAAAAAAGAATTCCTGGCAGCAGTCAGGAAAAAAGTCGGCTCAGGAATGACGAGTGCCCCAGTATGGGCAATGCAGAAGGCCGGCAAGAGGCTTTGGAACAAGCGCCAGAAAAGGCACTGGCGGGAAACAAAGCTTGGAAAACTTTTCAAAAAAAAGCAGAGAGAACAGGGCAAACTCGTGAACGTGAAAAGGATAAAGAGCGGTAAAAAGAAAAGGAAGGACTGAAAATGAAAGGCGAAGAAGCAGCATACATTGTCAACTTGAAAAAAGCAAAAATGTTCACAAAAGACAAAAGAACGCGCAGGGCACTGGTGGAAATAAAAAAGTTTGTGCACAAGCACACACGCGTGAAAAACGTTGTCATAAAGAACGAGGTCAACGAGTTCATCCACGCCCATTCAAAAAACATCCCCCAAAAAGCCGAAGTGGTGCTGCGCAAAAAAGATGACAAAATCCTTGTTTACATGAAAGCAGGAAAAGAGCTTGAAGCCGACAAAAAAAAAGAAACCGAAGAGGCAAAAAAAGCAAAGGAAAAAAAAGCCCTGGAAGAAAAGGCAAAAAAGGAAAAGGAAGAAAAAAAATCGGCAGAAGAAAAAGAAAAGGAAGAAGATGGCAAAAAAAAGCTCGAGGACAAAAAGGAAAAAGAAAAAGCAGGGCAGGCACTTGAAGTAAAGAGAAAAAGCGGCAGGCAGTGAATGAATTTCCTAAAAAAAAACATCAGCCACACCCCGTTTGTCGGGGTGTTCTGTGCCTTAAGCAACAAGGCAATCCTATTGCCCCCGCACATTAACAAAAAGGATGAACTTGAATTCGAGGAAAAACTCGGTGTCCGGGCCATAAAATCAACCCTTGCAAACTGTTCCCTTGTAGGGGTATTGGCGCTTTTGTTTGAGGAAAAAATAGTCGTGCCCGGAATAACCACAAAGGAAGAGAAAAAATTGCTTGAAAAACAGGGGCTTGAAGTCATGGTACTTGGGCAGACAGAGGCATTCGGAAACCTTGCGTGCCTTAACGAGTTCCACGGTTTTGCAAGCCCGCTTCTTTCAATGGAAAAGGTAAATGCAATGGAAAAATTCTTTGGAGTCGGGTTTTCACGCCAAAAAATCGCTGGTGCAGACATTTCGGGGGCATGCCTTGAAGCAAACTCAAGCGGCTTTATCGTGAACCCGGGCATTTCTGCAAAGGAATTTGAGGAACTTGAAAAAAAACTCCAGGTAAAAGGGATTGCAACGACAGCAAATTATGGGGACAGGTTTGTTGGAAACTGTGCCCTTGCAAACAACCGCGGTGCAATAATTGGCTCAATCACAACCACGCATGAAATGATTAGGATTGACGAGGCTTTCAGGAGGTGAAGTGCATGAAAAGCACAAAAAAACTTGAAAATTTCGAGGTAAAAGGAAAAATAAGGACAAAAGAGGGGGAAAACCCGTTCCTGAGGCAGTTAAAGGCATTTGGGGAAAAAAATGCGTCTGAAAGAATTTTAACTCTTTTTGGTTCACAAAACAAAATCAAGAGAAGGGACATAAAAATAGAGGAAGTGAAAAAACTTGGCTGAAGAAAAAAAAATTTCGCTCAACGAAGAACAGCTTGCACAGCTTTTCCAGCTTGAAAACCAGAGGTTTTCAGCCACACAGGAAAGGATTTCAGCCCTGAGAAATATCCTTATGGAAATGCTTAACGCACGCGATGCAGTGCAGGCAATCTCAAAAGGGCAGAAAAACAACAAGGCACTCATCCCCATTGGCGGGGGGGTTTTGGTGGAAGCGGCACTCGAAAACAATAAAACGCTCTTGTTTTCAATGGCTGGAAACGTTGCACAAAAAAAAACCACGCAGGAAATAGAGGCCGAGCTGTCAAAAAGAGTTGAAAGCGTTGAAAAAAGCATTGAAAAAGAAAACGCTGAAGCAAACAGGCAGGCTGCAAACCTCAACAACATCCTTGCAGCAGTCAACAATGCACAGGCAAGAAGACAACCACGGGTTTAAACAAAATGTTTGACCTGCTGAAAAAAAAACTGGCTTCTTTCACCCAAAAAATCAGCGGTGCACTGGAAAAAAAAGAACATGCAAAGCCTGCACATGAAAAACCTGCAATGCAGGAAACTGTTTCTGTAAAAATAGCAGGAAAAGAAGCGCTGATTGCTGAAGAAAAACCCGTTCTACGTGAAACAGAACCGCAAACTTTGGAGCTTGGGCTTCAAAAACACCCAGCGGCAAAAGAAACCTTGAAAAAGGAAGCTGAAGAAAAAAGAAAACTCTCGCCAAAAATCGGCGCAGCAAAAAAAATCGTGTCAGTCTTCACGGGAAAAGTCAGGATTTCAGAAAACGAGTTAAAGCCGTTTGTCGAAGAACTGGAGCTTGCGCTGCTTGAAGCAGACGTGGAACAAAACACTGCTTCCCACATATGCATGGAACTTGGGGAAAAAATCGTGCAGCGCGAATTCGAAGGGGCAAAAGTAAAAGAACAGTTGAGGGAACTCGTAAAGGAAACTCTTCAAGAGACAATGAAATGCCACACGGTTGACCTGCTTGAAAAAGCCAGGCAAAAAAAGCCATTCATCATCCTTTTCCTTGGCCCAAACGGCGCAGGAAAAACGACTACGATTGCAAAGCTTGCATCTTTCTTCAAAAAAAACGGGTTGACCGCGATTTTTGCAGCTGCAGACACTTTCAGGGCAGCCTCGATTGAACAACTGAAAAAGCACGGCGAAATGACAGGGACCAGGACCGTGAGCCACACTTATGGCGCAGACCCGACCGCAGTTGCTTTTGACGCAGTGAAAGCCGCACAGGCAAACGGCATAGACGTAGTGCTGATTGACTCTGCAGGAAGGCAGGAAACAAACAAAAACCTCATAGAGGAACTCAAAAAAATCAACAGGGTAATAAAACCGGACCTGAAAATTTTTATCGGAGAATCATTCAGCGGACAGGCAATCCTCTCACAAGCGCGCGAGTTTGACAAAGAAATCGGGCTTGACGGGTTCATCCTCACCAAGGCAGACGCTGACTCAAAGGGCGGGACAGCGGTTTCACTCATCTTCAACCTGAAAAAACCGGTTATTTTCATGGGCACGGGGCAGGAATACGGCAGCCTCGAAGAGTTCAGGGCTGAAAAAATAGTTGACCGCATTGTTTAGCAGCGGAAACACGCCATGGAAGCATTTTTATAGGTTTTTTGTGAAAAAATAAGTCAAGGTGTTTTTTGATGATGATAAAGGATTTGAAGTCAGGAAGTTCTTTTACAGAAATAAGCGGTGAAATCGTCTCCATCGGAGAGCCACGGGCATTTGCAAGCCAGAGGGGTTCCGGAAAAGTTGCAAGCGCTGCATTGCGCGACGATGAAGGCGAAGAAGTAAGGATGAGCCTTTGGAACGAGCAAATCGACCAGGTAAAGGAAGGCGACAAGATAACCATAGAGAACGGCTGGTGCAGTGAATGGCAGGGCCAAAAACAGGTCAGCACCGGAAAACAAGGCACGCTCAAAGTAGGTAAATGAAGTCACTTTCTTTGGGGTTTTCTTTTCTTGAGCCCCAGTTCTTCGAGGAAAAAATCCCTGCAATGGCCAGGATTAATATTAGCTGGATGCCCAATTTTCAAGGCAAGCAACCGGTCAAGGTTCACTTCAATCCACACTTCATTGCCCCGCTGGTAAGACAATTGTTCCAAATGGGGCAACTGCAGCAAATGATGTTTTATATAATCTCTCAGGCTATTTGCATCAAGCCTGTAAACCCCGGCAGGAGAGACAACCAGCACCAAGTTTGCTGCCTGGTTATGCCAGTGCCCCTGCCTAACGCGAAAATAAATTTTTCTTGAAAGAGTGGCCTCGAGGCCCAAAGTCTTCACTTCGACTTTTAGGTTCCCTTTACTGCGGGGCATTATGAAATCATAGCCCTCTTGTCGGGGTTTTGCCGGCAACCAGTGAGGGTGCATTTTTGCCACAAGCTTTTCACCTATTTTACCAAGCTGCTGGGTCTTGTATGCCCCTTCAATTGCATGGATAGCTCTTTTGCTTAGAAATGATTCACCAGTCTGGGGATCAACCACCCGCAACCTCTTTTTCTTGCGTTTAACCAAAGGCCTTTTTCTAGCCATGCAACTAAGAAAGCCTAAGCACAAATTAATAGTTTTCTCCCCTAAAAAAAGGCGATTTTTTCGTTGTGCACAGTAAAAGGAAACCTTTAAATTAACCTTGAGGGCAATGTATATTAGGGTTGGATCAATAATTAACTGATTTTTTTCTTAAAAAAAAACTGGTTCTTATTGGTCTTTACCGTTTCTACGTTCAAAAATGGAGGATTAAGAAATGCAATTCAATAAGAAATTCCAAAAACCCATACCAGTAAGGGAAGGCGAAACATACGAAGTCACCATTGAAAACATTGGAGAAAAAGGTGACGGAATAGCAAAAGTCGACGGTTACGTCATAATCGTGCCAAAAACCCAGAAAGGTGAGATGGTCAAGGTCAAAGTGACTGCGGTGAGAGGAAAAGTCTCTTTCGGAGAAGTCATTGAAAAACTCGGACAAAGCCCAGTCAAAGAAGAAAAAGAAGAAGAAATGAAAGACGAAGACGAGTCTGACGAAGAAGACACTGATGACGAAGAAGAAGACCTTGAAGACGAAGAAATGGAGGAAGGCCAAGCAGAAGAGGAAAAATAAAAACCTCTTCCCCTCTAAAAATTTTTTTTTAAACGCATTTGGAGAAGTGATGTCAAAAATGGAAAAACACATGCCAGAAGCCACAGAAGCCCTAAGGCTGAAGCTTTTGAAAGAAGAATTCAGGCTCAGGAAAAAACAGCCAACGGCCTGGACAAAAACAAAATTCAGAAAATACGCTAATTTCAGGACCAGGAAAGCCGAAACAGTGGTAGACGCAACCGTTGCCGCAGCAGCAACTCCGGCAAAGGCTTGAACAAATTTTTTAAGCGCCTGCCCACGCTCCCAAAAAGGAATCCCCCTAAAAAGGAGTCAACAGGCGCGTTTATCTATTTTTTTAACCAAAAAATCTTTGGTTTATGTCCTTAGGCGAACAGCTCAGAAAAGCAATTGAAAGATTAAGAAACTCTTCCTCACTTGACAAAGAGACAGTCAAGGAAGCAGTCAAGGACATCCAGCGCGCACTCATTTCTTCGGACGTTGAAATAAACACGGTTTTGGAGCTGAGCAAAAAAATCGAGGAACAGGCTTTTTCAAACCTCCCCGAAGGCATTAACCGGCGCGAACACATCATTAAGACAACTTATGACCTGCTTGCAGAAGCACTAGGCGGGGACGCAAAGCCACCGGAAAAACCAAAAAGAATCCTGCTTGCAGGCTTGTTTGGCAGCGGTAAAACGACGAGCACTGCAAAACTTGCAAAATGGTACGCAAAAAGAGGCCTCAAGGTCGGAGTGGTTTGCGCAGACACCTACAGGCCTGCAGCATTTGAACAGCTCAATCAGTTAAGCGAAAAAGCAAAAATCCCTTTTTTCGGAATAGACGGGGAAAAAAATGCTGCAAAGGTTGCAAAGCAGGGACTTGAACAATTCAAGGGATTCGACCTGGTCATCTGTGACTCTGCAGGCAGAAGCGCATTGGACACAGGACTTGTAAAAGAACTAAAAGAAATCAACTCCGTTTTTTCACCAGACCAGAAGTGGCTTGTGCTCAGCGCTGACATTGGGCAGGTTGCAAAAAAACAGGCACAGGCATTCCACGACGCGGTTGAAATAAATGGGGTAATCATCACCAAGACCGATGGCTCTGGAAAAGGCGGCGGGGCAATGGCTGCATGCAGGACCACTGGTTCAAAAGTCTTTTTCATCGGCAAGGGGGAAAAAATGGATGACTTTGAGGAATTCGAAGCCAGCCGATACCTCGGGCGGATAATGGGTTTTGGGGACCTCAAAGCCCTGCTGGAAAAAATTGAGCAGGCAAAAGAAGAAAGCGGCATGGGCCTTGAAGACATGCTTGAACAGGAATTTTCACTTGAAACATTCTACAACCAGCTTGTGGCAGCGCGAAAAATGGGGCCTTTGGGGAAAGTAATGGAAATGGCAGGCCTCTCGCAAAGCCTCCCAAAAGAAGCACTCGAAATAGGCGAGGAAAAACTCGGGTCATTCAAAGTAATCATGGACTCGATGACCAAACAGGAAAAAAAGAACCCCGACCTGTTAAACAAAAGCAGGATTACAAGAATAGCCAAGGGAAGCGGGACAAGCGAAGAAAACGTCCGCGAACTAATCAGGAACTACAGGAACATGGAGAAAATGTTCAAGCAATTCAAAAACATTAACGAGGAAAAACTCAAAAAAGGCGGAATCCAGTCGCTCCTCAAGGGTTTCCGCGGAGCAAAGAAAAAAAAGTTCAAAATCAGGTGAAAAAAAAATGCTTGACCTTTTTGCACTGCGCATCGCCCTTGTGGTAATCGGCTCAGCCGTTGCAGCATACACTGACCTCAAAAAAGGCCTCATTTACGACTCGATAACCCTGCCAATGATTGGGGCAGGAATACTCCTTAACCTGGTTGAACAACAGTTCACCGGAATTGGCTTGGGGGCACTCATTTTTGCAGCAGGATACCTGCTTTACGTCACCGGAAAAATAGGCGGCGGGGATGTGAAACTCTTCACTGCAATTGCTTTGCTTTTGCCGTTCTACAAAGAAAACGTTTTCATCCTCAATGTTTTGCTTTTCTCCGGCCTGAGTGGACTATTGTTTGTTTCAGTAAAATATTCACTCAAATACCTCAAGACAACGCCACTAAGAAATGCATTTCAGGAAAACCAGGCAAACCTTGCAAAAAGCGCAATGCTTGCAGTTGTAATCACAGCGTATTTTTTTGTTTTGTCCACAATTGGCTTTGTTTCAACAACTTACCTCCTTGTTTTTGGCGTTCCCATGGTTTTTGGATTAGTGTTCCTCGCGTTTGAAAAAGGCATCCGGGAAAAAATCTTCCTCAAAAAAATACCAGTAAACCAACTTGAGGAAGACGAAATAATTGCACGCGAGTTCCTGGACAAAAAAACGGTTGAACAACTGGGGCTTGGCGTAAAAGGCGTGATTGATGAAAAAGCACGCAAAAAAATACTGGAGCTTGGGTTAAAAGAAATCATGGTGTACAGAGACCTGCCAAAATTCGGCCCGTTTATTCTCCTTGGCGTAATCGCTGCGCTTTTCGCACCACCGTTCATGGCTGTTCTTGCGTGAAAAAAAATGAAAACCGGCAAAGACTTCATGGGGCTTGCATTAAAACTTGCGGCAAAAGGAAGCGGACGCGTTTTGCCAAACCCACGAGTCGGAGCAGTAATAGTTAAAAACGGGAAAATCGTTGGGCAGGGTTTTCACGAGTACTTTGGCGGCCTTCACGCGGAAATAAACGCCCTGAAAAAAGCCGGGAAAAAAGCAAGAGGCGCAACGATTTATCTGACGCTTGAGCCATGCACTGGCTTTGGAAAACAGCCACCCTGTGCCCCGGAACTCGTAAAAGCAGGAATCAAAGAGGCATTGATTGCTGCACTTGACCCGAATGAAGGCGGGCGCGGAGCAAGGTACCTGGAAAAGCAGGGGATAAAAGCCACTACCGGAACCATGGAAGAGGAGGCACTTGAATTGAACAAGGACTTCAACAAGCACGCAAAAACCGGCAAACCATTTGTAATTGTAAAGACCGCTATTAGCCTTGATGGAAAAATAAGTTACGGGGACGGAAAATCAAAACAGATTTCAAGTCCGCAGAGCAAGGAAAAGGCCGTTGAAATGCGCAAATGGTTTTCTGCGATAATGGTTGGAAAAAACACAGTCATCAAGGACAACCCGCTCCTCACTTCGCGGAGCAAAAAAAACACGCCGATAAGAATCGTTGTGACGCGCGATGCAAGACTACCCGTGAACGCGAGGGTTTTTTCAACAGACGCGCACACGATTGTCACCTGTACAAAGCGCGCGGAAAAAAAGGACATTGACAAAATAATTTCCAAAGGCGCAGGCGTGCTTTTAGTCAGGGGAAAAAACGGGAAACTTGACGTGCATGACCTGCTTGGAAAACTCGGCAAAGCAGGAATTGCAAGCATCATGGTGGAGGGCGGGGCAAAGACAATCACAGAAATTTTGCTTGCAGATGAATGCGATGAGATAATTCTTTCTGTCTCTCCTTTTTTCATCGGAAGCGGGACAAGCATCGTGGAAGACAAAAAAATTTTCAAGCACTTTGAGTTTTACAGGGCAGAAAAAGTGGGGCCGGACCTTTGGCTGTACCTGAAAAAATAATCAGCCAAAAAAACCTTTGCCGGTGCATGAAACAAAAAACAGGCCGTTTTCTTCGCGGATGGAGAACTCCGTGCCCGTGAAGGCTTTTGCAACTTCTATGCTGTAAAGCAGGTGCGGTGACAAGAGCCTGCAGGAAAAAACGCTTCTTCCTTTTGCCAGTGACATGAATGAAACCAACTGGTCGGAGGCGTGAACGTCTACCCCCGCGTTGCTGTTGTGCTCTGCCAAAAATTTTTCTGCGGCTACTGCACCGATTTTTTCTGCCAGCACCCCTTTTTTTCCAAGCTCTGAAGCCCCAAGAATTGAATTCTCGTAAACACCGACAATTTCTATTCCGCAGCCAGTGGTTTCGGTTGAGTCGCGCGCGTCAAAAACAATTTCTGCTTCAGGCCCGAGCCCCTCAAGCTTTTTTTTCGCGGAACTTGCCATGTTTTTTGAAACCTCTGAAGGCAGGCCCCTGGAGTGGGAAAAAATAATTATTTCGCGAAGCGGCCCCCTCATTGAGAGGCCAAGTGGCTTTAAGCGCTTTACATCCCTGGAAGAAAAAACAAGGCTCCCGCCCCCTTTTGGGAAATAGCCGCGGGACGGGACTTCCAGGTCAAAACCTGCATTCATTTTGCGGAGCAGTGAAAACAACACATGGGGCAAGTAATTTGCAGGCGGGGCAAATGGGACATCCGTCCCGCCAAATACCCTAAGACGGGTTTTTTTAAGCATTGATGGAAGCAAAGCACTCTGGATTACAAGGCACGTGCTGCCGGCAGAGCCTATTTTTACGACAAAGTTCCCGCCACTGAATTCTTTGGGTTCAAACGTGACGTCGCGCGAACCCACCCTGGCACCCTTTACTTTTGCACTGCAAGCGGATGCCAAAAAATTGAGGCCCGCCAAATGCTGTTTTTGCAGCCCGGGGTTTTTTCTTTCAACGCGGATGTTTGAAACCTTTACACTCTTGCCTGATAAAGCAGAAAACCCCAAAGCGTTTCTCAGCACCTGCCCGCCTGCCCTGCCGTCAACTTCAATCAAAACAAAACACTCCCCTGGACAGATAAATTGTTTAGCCACAAGGCTTTTTATTTGGGAAACACCTCAATTAAAGCATGCTTGCATTGATAAGCGGCGGAAGCGGGTTTATCGGAGCCAGGCTTTCCAGGAAGCTTCGCGAAAACGGGGTTGAAGTAAGGGATTTCAGCCGCCCCAAGGGAAACGTGCTGGACAAAAAAAGCGTTGAAACTGCTGTCAAAGGCTGTGACGTTGTGTTTCACTTGGCAGCCGTGCTTGACGAAGACAACCCGCTTATTTTTGGAGTCAACGTTGAAGGAACAAAAAACATTCTTGAAGCAAGCGCAAAAAACAGTGTAAAGCACTTTGTTTTCCTTGGAACTGCCGGCATTCACGGAAACCCGGCAGGAGTGGTGGATGAAAAAACCCCGCTGAACCCTTCAACGCGCTACGAGAAAAGCAAGGCTGCCGCAGAAGAAATCGTTTTGTCATACCAGGAAGCACTGCCAGTCACTGTTGTCAGAAGCGCGTTGGTGCTTGGGCCAAACAGGTACTGGAAAAAAATAATCGAAATGATTGCACATGACACGCCCATGCCGGGAAACGGAAAAAACCACTGGCAAGTCATCTACGTGGATGACCTTGTTGACTGCCTCTCATTCATTGCGCTAAACGAGGACGCGTTTTCAGAAGCATTCATTGCCGCAGAGCAAAAACCAAAAACTTTGCGGGAAATAGTTGAATTCATACGCAGAAAAAAAGGCCTCAATGGGCAAGTGAAGACAATGCCTGCGTGGCTTGCAAAACTCCTTGCAGCCATAAGAAGCTTTGCTGCAGGGCTTCTTGGGAAAAAAGTCTTCTTCACGCCGGAAATAATCGACCGCACGGTGCGGGAACGGCTTTACTCGACAAAAAAAATCAATTCAATTGGGTGGACTGCAAAAACAGACACGTTCACGGCACTTGAAAAAACACTCAACGAGCTTGGGAAAGAAAAACCGCAGACAAACTAAGATAGGTGATTTGTTTTGGGAAAAACCATTTCAAGAAAAACTCCAAGGACCGGCAGGAAACCAGGAACTATGCTGCAAGGTGGACAAGCGGTAGTAGACGCGCATGGAATCGCAAGAACATTCCCGGCAAATCCAGACTTAAGAGCACTTCTCACCAAGGCAATAGAAAGAAAAACTCAACGCATGGAGCAGCAAAAGCCACCAACCAAAACACGCAGGGAACGCCAAAAGCCACCCGGCCACACGCCAAGGGTTTTACCCATCAAAACAGTAATCAGGATACTGACTGAACTGGGTTTTGAAAGACGGCATTCAGAACACCATGAATTTGTACACCCCAGCCTTGGAGTAATAAACCTGGGTAGATACAGGCCAGAAATCGGGTTCACAGGCAACAGCCCAAGGTTAAAAAGTATAGTTAAGAAATACCTTGCCAGTGGCGGAAGACTCTGAGAAAAAAAGTGCAAAGGCGCGCGGCCATTCATTCAACCATGATTGAAACTTTTTTTCCAACCAAAGGGACAAGGCGCTTGATTTCAACAGTGCAGTTTTCTTTCAATTTGAACTGGTCGGCAGAGTCAAGCGGAATCACGCCATCCACATCATAAACGTACATCCCTTTTTTCCCGTCAACCACGTCAATGTAAACACCCTTGTCGGTCTTGCGGAAAGAAATGCCCTCGATTTTTTTCAGGGCCTCAAGCATTGTCGAACCATTTTTCACCTTCACCGTCAGGGGCTTTTCAAAAAGCTCCCACACGCCCTTCAGTTTTTCAAGCGCATCCTTGCGGATTTTCAAAACGTGCGTGTTGCCAATCCGCTCACGCTCAATAAGCCCCACGCCCTCCAAAACACAGACGTGCTTGAGTGTAACGGGGACAGAAATATTCAGCTCCCTTGCAAGCCCCGAAACGTGGAATTCTTTCTGCAGGAGAAACTTTAGGATGTTTCTCCTGTTCTGGTTGCCAAGAGCGCGAAACAAGTCCAAAAAAATCACCATGAAAACAAACATTAGCCGGGAAGATAAAATCCAAAAATCATTATCCAAAATGCTAACGATTGCTAATACTATTGAGAAGTATTTAAGCGCGTAGCCATTAAATATCTTTTCTGTTTGCGGGGGTTGCATTCGATGAAGAAAATTTTTATTGCAGTGTTTTTTGCCATTTTTTTGCACGCGGTTTTTGCAGAAGAAATGAACGTGCAGGTGTCATTCAATTTCCCGCTTGAAGAATCACCACAGGACGCGCTTGTAAGCCTAACCGTGCCAAATGACAGCAACGCATTTACTGCAATCACCAAAGCAGCAGAACAAGCAGGGCTTGAGCTTGAAATAACTTTTTATGGAAACGACGCATTCATTGAATGCATTGAAGAGCTCTGCACAACGCAAAACGGCAATGACTGGATGTTTTGGCTCTTCTCCGTGAACAACAGGCCTTCAGGAATTGGGGTAAGCGATTACTATGCAGAGGAAGGCGATGTTTTATCGCTTGACTATTTTGAGTGGCAGGAAAAAGACGCACTTGAATGGCTCTTTGACCGCCAAGAGGAAGACGGAAAAATTGGTGCAAATTCGTTCCAGCACGCGTTTGCATTGGCAGCGCTAAGTCTTGCAAATGACCAAAATATCACTGGGTATGAACCGGAAAAAAACAGTGCAATCCAATATCTTTTGTCCACACAGCAGGACGACGCGGGATTTGGCGATGATTTGCGGAGCGCGGTTTCAGTAATGGCTCTGCTCTCAAATGGGGAAAAACTTTCAGACTTTGAAGTAAATGGCCAGGACACGCTTGAAACAATCACCTCACACCAGCAAACAGATGGTGGCTTTAGGAGCGGGACAAACCAGTCAGACGTGGACACAACTTCCTGGGCAATTATTGCATTTGCAGAAGCAGGACAAAACTTGCCGGAAAACAACAGCAAATCGCCGATTGATTTTCTGTTATCTGCGCAGCATGAAAACGGAAGCTTTGGATACATCATCGGGGATGAGGCTGAAAGCATTGATTTCACGGAAGAAGCACTCATTGCCTTATCCGCGTCAAAGCACCAAAAAGACGCACAGGTCCAGAAAAGCATTTCCTGGCTCTCCGAAAAACAAGACCAGGACGGGTGCATTGAAGATGGTTTCCGCACTGCACTTGGAACAATTGCATTTCTGGCGTGGGACGAAAATGCTTTGGCAGACCACGCAGTTGAATGCATTGAAAGCATTCTTGACCCCATGCAAAACGGGGACGGCAGCTTCGGCAGGGGCTCAAACCCTTCAAACGCCATGGACACCGGAATCGCAGTGATTGCGCTTAGCGGAAAAATTTTCCCGCTCAGCGTTTCAGATGACGGGGATGAAAATGGTTCAGGCGACGGCAACTTTGGATTCCGCTCAATTGCCAAGTTCACTGCACGGATAAAAAACGAGTCAAACGTAAGCGCGCAAAACGTGAACATTGCCCTTGACGGCGTTCCACGAGAGTGGATAATCGACGAAGAAAGCACCCTGCACTTCGACGAAATAAAAACAGGCGAAACCGTTGAAGCAGAAATATTTGTGCGGATGCTTGAAGCAGGAGAGTACACGGTTTTGGCAATCGTTTCAACCGACACTGCCGCAAAAGACTTTGAGTCAAACAACGTCCACGCCAAAGTCGAAGAAGCATTGCTTAGCGTTGGCTTGTTTGTCGGCGGGTGAAACAAATTGGGCAAAAAAAGGCTTGCGTTTGTTGCATTAACAATTACCCTGATTTTTGGAATTGCGTGGTTTTTTGGTTTTAACAGCACAGGCTTTGTAGCTTTGCCTACTGCACAAAACACGCCAAATGAGCCAGCAGAGCAAAGCACGAGCACAGGACAAAAAGCAAACGCAGAAAACACAATCACGAGCGTGCGAAGCGTGTCAGCAGGTTTGTCGCTTGAAGAAGTCAGGCCAACAGAGCTTGACGCAACAATTTCTGAAGGAAAAACTGTTGCGTGCCCGCAAACAGGGGAAATCACGATTAAGGTAAAAAACACGGGGAAAAACACTGCAGAGAGGCTGAAAAGCTTTTTTCAGGAGTTTGCGGTTAAAGAGTGCGAAAATTGTAGCGCAAAACAGATTGCGCCAAGAGAAGAAATAAGCGTGAAAGTGACAGGCTGCGCGGAGCAAGATTCAACGCCGTTTGCGCAGTTCTGGGCGCTTAACGCCGAGAAAAAAACGGTTTTTTTAGATTAGAGTTTTTGTTTTCCGGCTTTTTTCACTGCCGCACAGATTTTTGAAAGGACCTTTGTTGCCTTGTCAAAACTGCCGGAAGTTTCCTCCGCGGCAGTGCCGACATGCACAATGTCCGCGCCTGCGGCAATGGTTTCAAACGCGAATTTTTCATCCCGCACCCCGCCAGCAACAACCAGTGGAATGTCAATCATTTTTTTGGTCGCAGAAACCATTTCCCTTGGCGCAGGCGATGACGCCCCGCCGCCGCTTTCAAGGATAACCATTTTTGAGCCCATGAACTGCCCTCCAAGGGCAGTAATAGCCGCCAAGTAAGGCAGGTCACGTGGAATCAATTGCACGCGCCCAACCCAGCCGACAGCGCGACCGGGCTCGACGACAACGTACGAAGTCGGAATGACTTCAAGGCCCATCCGCTTCACGGGCATCGCGGCTGCAATCTGCGCACCCGAAATGTAATACGGGTCGTTTGAGTTAAGCAGCGACATGAAGTAAACCGCGTCAGCGTGCTTTGAAATGCTTGCAATGTTCCCCGGAAAAAGTATGACGTCAAGGGAAGAACTCTCTTTCAGCGCAAGGACGGTTTTGTCAAGCAACTCGCCTTGTGCGCCGACGCTCCCGCCAACACAGATAAAATCAACCCCGGCTTCCTCTGCTGCCCTACCGAGCTTTCCAGCATCCTCTATTGACTGGTTAGGAGGGTCAACGACCAGGAAAGCCAGGCCACCATCTTCAGAAATCCTCTTCAAAACCTCGCCGTAAACCCTTGTTTTCATCCAAAACTACCCACTAATGTTTGCTCCAATCAAATAAAAAGGCTTGCATTTTTAGCACTGTTTTAGTTAAATACAAAATACAGCAGTCAGCCTAAAAAAATGGTTATGCGTTTTTCTGATTAAAGGAGTTGTGTGACAGCAACATATTTATTGTTTTTTTGACTAAATCCTTGTGGCTGTTTTTTTTATGGAATGGAAAGATCTCGACAAAGACTCGCTGGTTGAAAGGATTTCTAAAGAAAGCCAAAAAGAAAAAACAGAAATAGAGAAAAGGGTTCATGAAAAAAAAGAAAAATTTGCAGGCCTCTTGACTGACCAGGGAGCGGCATTCATGGTTGCAAAAGAGCTTGGGCTTGAAATCGGAGCTGAAAAAACTACACTCCACAGGCTCACACCCGGAATGCACGGCGTGTCAATCGAAGGAAAAATCGTGCACGTTTTCCCCCCAAAAAAATTCGACAAAAACGGGAAAAGCGGCGTACTGCAAAACATCGTAATCGGGGATGACACTGAGCAGACACGGCTCACAATCTGGAACGAGCACGTGAAACAATTTGAGGAGCAAAGAATCGAGAGAAACGACTTCATCGAACTCAAAAACTGCAGTGTTTCCAGTTTCAATGAAAAAAAACAGTTAAGCCTCGGATTCAACGGGACAATAAGGGTGCTGAAAAAAAACCCGGGTGAAAAAAAATTGCTTGCAGGCCTTTCAGCCGGGCAGAACAGCGTGGACGTGGAATGCACGCTTGAGCGGGTTTTTGAGGAAAAAACCTTTACAAATGCAAGGGGCGAGGGAAAACTCCTCGCGTTTTTGGTCAAAGACGATTCATTAATCATGCGCGCGGTTGCCTGGAACGAGGCAATAAACGAAATCAAAAAAGCAAGCGTGGGGTCAAAACTAAAAATTGAAGGCGCTTATACCAAGCAATCCCTCAACGGCGTGGAACTAAACCTGGGGAACACTGCACGCGTAATCGTGGAACCGCTTGCTTGAAACTCTATTTTTTCAGCACCTTTATTTCCTTAAAGCCAATGCAAGATTTAATTTCGATTTAAAAATTCCGGCCTGGACAAATAAATAATAACTATTCCGACAAATTGCGTGACAAACTCAAAAACAAGAATGCTTGGGAAAAGGAAAGTGGCCAAATAACCCATTTGCACAAGCATTGTTACAGTCCAACCCCATTTTTTCCTCAACAAGAAACCGAAAAAACTTACAACCCCGGCATACAAAAGCAAATCCCCAATGAAGCCAAAAGACAGAAAACGCCGAAGTGTAAACTCAATTAAAATAGAAACAGACAGCAAAGCAAGTGAAATTAGCCAGAACACCTTTGAAGAAAACACAACATAATAATGATTTGCAGATTTAAAAATCCCATCCATGTAAAGCCTATTTTTGTTCAAGCTCTTTGAAACTTACCCCGGAAATGTAGGACAAAAATGCCGGAACAATCGGCAACACGCATGGGGAAAAAAACGAGAGGATTCCTGCGGCAAACGCGACCACGAACGTTGGGTCAGAGCCTGCAAGGATTTCTTCAAGCCCAAGCCCCTGGACAAGGAAAAAACTCGAGATTCTTGAAAGGTTGCCAGTGAAAACCAGGACGCCAAGGAGTATGAGCAAAACTCCTGCAATTGCGTTGAAGAGGGGGAGTTTGTCTGAAAACCTTTCAATGAAGCCCGTAGCGCGGGAAATGAAAAGCCCCGCAATGAGAAAAGGCACGCCAAGGCCAAGCGAGTAAGAAAACAATAGCCAGAATGCGCTCCCGGGGTTTGTAGCTGCAAGAGTCAGAATCGCTCCAAGGATTGCACCTACGCAAGGGCTCCAACCGGCAGCAAAAGTCGCGCCAAAAACAAAAGAAGTCACGTAACTTACAGAAAAAGCCTTTGCCTTTAACTTGTGCCCGCGGTCAAGAAACGGGACTTTTAGAAGGCCAACAAGGTACAAGCCAAACAGGATTATTATTGCCCCGCCAATGTAGGAAACCCACTGGCGCAAGTCATAGGAAATGCCTGAAAAAACAGTGCTCAAAAGGACTCCAAGCAGGGAAAAAACTGTTGCAAAACCCAGCACGAAAAAAACCGTGTTGAGAAAAATACGCAAACGCACGCCTGGGCCCATAAAGCTACCTTTTTAATTTAATTGAAAAGAACGTATTTAAAACTTGGTTTAAATCCTGAAAGTGAAAAAAAATGCAGCCACGCGTTTACAAAAAAGATTTTTTTGACGCAGGGCAAGGGCACGAACTCTACTTTGAGTTATACGGCAACCCAAAAGGCACTCCAGTCGTATTTCTTCACGGAGGGCCTGGTGCAGGGTTCTCTAAAAAAGATTACAGGTTCTTTGATCCACGCAAATTCAACGTCTTGTTTTTTGACCAGCGCGGGGCAGGAAAAAGCAAAACAGCCGACCCGCTTTCATCAAACACGACAAAGCATTTGATTGAAGACACGAAAAAACTCATGCAGCACGTGGGTTTTGACAAAGCAATCGTCTTTGGCGGTTCGTGGGGAAGCTGCCTCTCAATGCTCTTTGCAATCAGGCACATGGACATGGTTTTGGGATTAGTGCTGAGGGGAATTTATTTGGCAGACCGCACTGCACGCGAGCACTTTTACCTGGGCGGGATAAAAAACTTTTACCCCGCCGAATTTGAAAAATTCATTTCACTTGTCCCAAAAAAGCACAGGAAAAGCCCGGAAAAATATTATTGCCAAAAAATACTCCACGGCAACAAAAAGGAACAGAAAAAATTCCTTGACGAGTGGGTGAGGATAGAGCTATCCCTCCTGCACCTTGCGCCAAACCAAAAAGAAATTGGAAAAGAAATGGCGGGAAAATTGCACAGGCGGTTTGCACTCATTGAATGCCATTTCCTTTCACGCAACTGTTTTTTGCCATACGATTACGTAATCAAAAACGTGCACAAATTCTCGCACCTGCCGGTTTCAATCGTGCATGGGCGCTATGACATGGTCTGCCCGCCAGTATCCGCACTTGAGTTGCACCAAAAACTACCAAAGTCGAGGCTCTTTTTCACCATTGCTGGGCACGCGGGGCACGACGAGGAAAACGAAAAAAAACTCATTGAAGAAGTAAACCGCCTGCGAAAGATTGTCTGAAAAATAAAATAATGGCACCGGCAACCCACTCAAAGAGAATTTATAAACACCTGAACAGTTGTTGTTTTAGGCAGGCATTCAAGGAAAAGCCACTCCACCCAAGAGGGTTTTTTTCAAACAGGTGCACTGCGGGAGCGTGTATTTTATGGGAAAAGAAATAAAGGAAATATCTGATTTGCCTGGAATAGGCGCTGAAAGCGCGAAAAAACTGAAAGACTCAGGCTATAAGACGCTTGAAAGCATTGCTGTTTCTTCCCCAATCGAACTGACAGAGATTGCGGGCCTTGGCGACACCACGGCAGAAAAGGCAATCAAGGCAGCGCGCGACGCACTCGAAATGGGCTTTGAACCAGCATTCATCCTGGCGGAAAAAAGAAAACTGGTTGAAAGGATTTCAACCGGCAGCAAAGAACTGGACTCCCTGATTGGGGGCGGGGTTGAAACCGGAAGCATTACCGAGGTCTACGGAAAATATGCTTCGGGAAAAAGCCAATGGTGCTTTCAGTTGTGCGTAATGACACAGCTTCCAAAAGACAAGGGCGGGCTTGAAGGGGGAGTGCTGTACATTGATTCGGAGAACAGCTTCAGGCCAGAACGCGTGATTCAGGTGGCAAAGTTCATTGGAGTTGACCCTGAAGAAATACTGAAAAATATTTACGTTGCACGCGCTTATAACGCAGACCACCAAATGCTTTTGGCAGAAAAATCAACAGAAATGATAAAGGAAAAAAGCATAAAACTTTTAATAGTTGATTCACTCACAGCACAATTCCGGTCAGAATACCTGGGGCGGGGGATGCTTGCAGACCGCCAGCAAAAACTAAACAAGCACATGCGCGTACTACAGCGCCTGGCAGAGCTCAGCAATGTGGCAGTGCTTGTCACAAACCAGGTAATGGAAAACCCGGGGATTCTTTTTGGAGACCCCACCACGCCAATCGGGGGCAACATAGTGGGGCATTCGAGCAAAACCCGCCTGTATTTGCGGAAAAGCAAGGAAGACAAGCGCGTTGCAAAACTCGTGGACTCACCTTCATTGCCGGACGGGGAAGCACTTTACAGGATAACAGAGAACGGGATAGAGGACTCGTAAATCCAAAATTGATGTTTGCAGGCTAAATACCTGCAAACAAAAACTTTTAAAAAAATAAAAACACTACTTTTAATGTGAAAAAAATGGTTTGGGAAAGAGTTTTTGAAGTAATAGTTAACATTTAAAACTAGTACATGGCAAATATTAATTGGGAAAAAATAAATGGCACTTGACATAGTTTTAATCGTCATAATTGCGCTAATACTTATCTTTCTTGGCTGGTTAGTGATTACCTACAACGGTTTTATCCAGGGCAAAAACAGGATACAGGAAGCCTGGAGCCAGATAGAAGTGCAAATGAAAAGAAGGTTTGACCTCGTGCCAAACCTTGTAGAGACTGTCAAGGGCTATGCCAGACACGAAAAAGGGACTTTTGAAATGGTCACCAAAGCGCGCAGTGCAATGCTTGAAGCAAAAACAGTCGGGGAATCAGCACGGGCAGAGAACATGCTTACAGGCGCACTCAAATCATTGTTTGCAGTTGCAGAAGCATATCCTGACCTCAAGGCAAACCAGAACTTTTTGATGCTGCAGGAAGAACTCTCAGGAATAGAGTCAAAAATCGCTTACGCAAGGCAATTCTACAACGGCGAAGTGCTCAAATACAACAACCTAGTGGAATTCTTCCCGTCAAACATTTTTGCAGGCATGTTCAGGTTTGAGAGAAAAGAATTCTTTGACGCAGAAGACATCGCTTCACAGCCAGTGAAAGTAAGCTTCTGATAACTTAGAGCGGCTGTTCGGTGGCAGTTCATGTATGAAGAGATAAGTAAAAACAAGCGTAACTCTTTTCTGCTCATAGCGGCGTTTGTCGTCTTCATCATTTTCCTCGGGTTTGTATTCGGGGAAATAATTTACCCCGGCTTTGGGATACCAGGGCTTTTCATTGCATTTGTAATAGCAATTCTCTTCGCGTTTTTTGGTTACTACTTTTCAGACAAGATAGTCTTGTCAATCAGCCACGCACGCGAAGTCCAGAAAGGGGAATACCCATACCTATTCAACCTGATTGAAGGGCTTGCCATGGCTGCAGGCATCCCAAAACCCAAAGCATACGTGATTGACGACACTGCGCTAAACGCTTTTGCAACAGGCCGCGACCCGGAACACTCAGTCATTGTAGTCACCACAGGCATAATGAACAAACTGAAAAGGGAAGAACTTGAAGGGGTCATTGCGCACGAAATGAGCCACATCAAAAACTATGACATCAGAATGATGACACTTGCAGTGGTTTTTGTAGGAGTAGTGGCGCTTTTAAGTGACATGATGCTAAGAAGCATGCTCTGGGGGCGCCATGACAACCGTGGAAAAGGCAGCATTGGAATTGTTTTGCTTGTAGTCGGGATACTCTTGGCTATTCTTGCCCCAATCATTGCAACGCTTTTGAAGCTTGCTGTTTCAAGGGAACGCGAGTACCTCGCTGATGCAAGTGGCGCAATGCTTACAAGAAACCCCGGCGGGCTTGCCTCCGCACTTGAAAAAATATCAGCCGACAAGGAACCGCTTGAAGCCGCAAACAAGGCAACCGCACATTTGTACATCTCAAACCCCCTCAAGGAAAACAACAAGGGCTGGTTTGACGGAATGTTCTCAACCCACCCCCCAGTCGAAAAACGGATTGCACGACTAAGGGAAATGTGAAAATAGTGGATGACAAAACACGAAATGTTCTGCTTGCATTTGCAATAGTGTTTATAGTCGGAGCAATTCTCGTTCTCAAAAACCCGTTTGTCCAGGAACAACCAGTGCTCCCACAGGCGCAAGAGCAGGCACTACAGGGAGAGCCAGAGCCAAGCCCCTACCCGGTTGCACCGGAAATAATCGGCATAAAGGGCTGGATAAATTCCGAGCCACTCACGCTTTCCGCCCTGCGTGGGAAAATCGTGCTCGTGGATTTCTGGACTTATTCCTGCATCAACTGCATTAGAACACTGCCTTACCTCAAACAATGGCACGAAAAATACTCTAACACGGGTTTTGTCCTGATTGGCGTGCACAGCCCGGAGTTTGATTTTGAGAAAAAACTTGAAAACGTGCAAAAAGCCGTGGACGAATTTGGGATTGCATACCCAATTGCACTTGACAGTGACATGGAAACATGGAAGAATTACAAGAACCATTTTTGGCCCGCAAAATACCTCATTGACGCTGATGGCAAAATAAGGTACACGCACTTTGGCGAGGGCAATTACGAGGAAACAGAACAAAAAATCCAGGAACTCTTAGAAGAAGCAATGCAGGGGCAAATAGACGTTGAAATAACAAAAGAAGAAGAAAAAAACGGGGAAGCGGGTTTTTTCAGGACGCGCGAGTTATACGCAGGATACACTTTTGGTGGGGATTACTTGGGAAACCCAGGGGGTTTCAGCAGGGAAAAAACAGGGGTGTACACCGACCCCCAAGAACATGTCGACGGGAAAATGTACCTCCAGGGAGAATGGGCCCACTACCCAGAATATGTGAAGCACGCAAGAACAACTGACGCACTGGCGGATTACGTTGCAATCAAGTACATTGCATCGGAAGTGAACATCGTTGCAGGAGCAGCACCACAACCATATAAAGTCTACATAACCCTTGATGGAGTTGACCTCACTAATAGATACGCAGGAAAAGACGTTCAATTCACAGAAGAAGGAAAAGCTTTCATTGAAGTTTTGGAAAACAAATTGTACAACGTGATTAACGGGCCGCTTGGTATAAGAGAATTGAAATTGTACAGCGACTCAAACGATTTTTTGCTTTACACTTTCACTTTCGGCGGGTAACTAATTCTTTCATCGTGCCAAATACTGGCGGTTTTTTCAGGAATGCTTCAAGCAGGGCAAGGCATTTCTCCACGTCTTTGAGGCTTGCAAGCCCGATTGTTGAATGGATGTTCCTTACAACCACGCCTATAACAGTTGCCGGGACGCCTGAGCGCGAAATGCTTATGTACATCGCGTCAGTTGTGCCAAAATCAGTGACTTCAAGCTGTAACGGGATTTTTTTTGCCTTGGAAAGATTGATGAAGTGATCCACAAGCGCCCTGTTTGAAACCATTTCAGAGTCCTTTATAGTGATGAATGGCCCTTTGCCCATGATATTTGCGCCATTTGGCTCAGAGTCACTTGCGTTTGTCACGTCAACTGCCACTGCAATGTCTGGCCCCACTTCAAAAGCAGAGGTCTTTGCGCCATACAAGCCAATCTCTTCCTGCACTGTAAAAACATAATAAATTTCTTGCAGATTTTTTTTCATCCTGCGCGCAAGCATTATGAGAATATAGCACCCGATCCTGTCATCAAGGGATTTACCGGAAATAATGCCATTGTTTCCTGCAAAGTAGGATTTTTCTTCAGCCACAATGAAGTTCCCGATTCTCACGCCTTTTTTTACGAGCTCTTTTTTTCCAATACCCGTGTCTACAAAAAGCCTGTCAGGTTTTGGCATTCTGTCAGGTATCTCTTTTCCGTCATGAAGTTCGCTGAAAGAAATTATTCCATGCAGTGGCCTGTTTTTTATAGTGGTTTCAATGTGGACTTTCTGGCCAATTAACGTGATTGGCTCTATGCCACCAAGAAGAGAAAACATTATCCGCCCGTTTTCCTTTATTTCTTTCACTATCAGGCCGATTTCATCCATGTGTGCTGCAAGCATTATCTTTGGCCCTTTTCCCTTTTTGTGGCAAATGAGGTTTCCAAGCTTGTCAACATGCATCTCGTCAACAAGGCTCTTCATTTCATTTACTATTTCAGTTCTTATCCGCTCTTCAAAGCCACTCACGCCATAAGCATCCAAAAGCCTCTGCAGCAAAACCAAGTCCATTTTTACCTGACCTCTTTTAAAGCCTGTTCCAGAACATCAAGGCCTTTCATGGCCTGTTCCTCGGTTAACACAAGTGGGGGGCAAAGCCTTAAAACGTTTTTTCCGCAGGCAAGCATCAAAAGGCCTTTTTCAAAGCACTTTTTCAGGGTTTCTTCGCGCTTATCGTGGCTGGGTTTTTTGGATTTTTTTGATTCCACGATTTCAACCCCAATCATCAAGCCCATTCCGCGCACGTCCCCAACAATTTCAACGCGTTCCTGCATTTCTGAAAGCCTCTGGAGCATGGATTTGCCTACGCGTTCCGCGTTTTTTGCCAAGTTTTTTTTCCCCATGAACTCAAGTGCGGCTTTTCCAGCAGCACACGCCAAGAGGTTGCCGCCAAAAGTGTTTGAATGCGAACTTGGCGGCCAGTCCATGGTTTTTTTGTTTGCAACAGTCGCCCCAAGCGGCAGGCCGCCACCAATTGACTTGCTCATGCACAAAATGTCCGGTTCAACCCCAAAATGTGAAATCGCGAGAAACTTTCCAGTGCGGAAACAACCCGACTGGACCTCATCCACACAAAGCAACACGCCAAATTCGTTGCAGAGCTTTCGAATGCCTCTTGCAAAGTTTTTTGGAGGAACAATGTAGCCACCCTCCCCGCTTATTGGTTCAAAAAAAATTCCTGCAACATTTCCGCCAAGTTTTTTGAACACCTTTTCAACTGCGTTCAGGGATGCGTTGCTGCATTCTTCTTCAGAGCCATTGAACCTGTAAGGGTACGGGTAAGGCACGTGCTTTACGGGTAAAAACGGGGCAAAGCCTTCGCGCTGGACTGGTTTTGAATTCGTCATTGACAAGGAACCCATTGTGCGCCCATGAAAGCACGGAGAAAACGCGACAAGCCATTTTTTGCGCGAGTGCCACTTTGAAAGCTTGATCGCACACTCAACTGACTCAGTCCCGGAGTTTGAGAGAAAAACACTGTTTAATGAGGAAGGCAAGAGCGACAAGAGAGTCTGGGAAAACAACACAGGGGTTTCAGCGTAAAAATCAGGGAATGCCGCGTGCGTGCCAAGTGAAAGCTGTTTTCTGATTGCATTCATGATTTCCGGATTTGAATGGCCTGCATTCATGACAGCAATTCCCGCGGCAAAATCCAGGAATTTTCCCCCACTGCAGTCAAAAAGGTAAACGCCTTTCCCCCCACCGTACACAAAGTCCGTGTCACGGTCATAAGAAGAGGACATTATTTGCCTGTCAATTCCCCTTACAATGGAACAGCGGTCGCGTTTCATAATGCGTCAGTCAGTGTCAATCTGGGCTCGCTGTAACTTGCCGGAAAAATCAATGTAAACCGTCTTTGTTTCTGAAAACTCGTTTATGCCTTCAATGCCTGCCTCACGAGCGCCATTGCCCGTGCCTTTTACCCCTCCAAAAGGAAGGTGGACTTCAGCGCCAATCGTGCTTGAATTCACGTAAGTAATCCCAGCCTCGATTCCTTCAATTGCACGAAAAGCGTTTGAAATGTCACGGGTGTAAATGCTTGAACTCAAGCCATACTCGATTGAGTTTGCAATCTTTATAGCCTCTTCCACGCCGCTTGCGGAAATGATTGAAAGGCTTGGGCCAAAGATTTCTTCGCGCGCAATCCGCATCTTTGGAGAAACTTCTGAAAAAATAGTTGGCTCGTAGAAAAAACCCTTTCCTTTTCCTGGTTTGCCGCCAGTCAAAAGCTTTGCACCCTCACTCAAACCCAGCTCAGTGTAATAATGCACTTTTTCCACAGCCTTTTTGTTTATGAGCGGGCCCACGTCGGTTGAAGGGTTTGTTCCAGGCCCAAGGCGCAAAGAAGACGTTTTTTTTACGAGCATTTTTTCAAACTCTTTTTGAACTTCCTGGCTTACAATTACCCTGCTTGCAGCAGTGCAGCGCTGGCCAGCTGTTCCAAACGCACCCCAAACAACACCTTTCAGTGCAAGGCCCAGGTCAGCATCATCCAGGATTATGATAGCGTTTTTTCCGCCAAGTTCAAGGCCAACTTTTTTTATCCCGGCATTTTTGACAATCCATTCACCAGTTTGCTTGTTTCCAGTGAAAGAGACGCCGCGCACTTTTGGGTTTGAAACAAGCTCTTTGCCAATTTGCTCCCCTGGGCCAGTCACCATGTTCACAACGCCTTTAGGCACGCCTGCCTTTGCAAGCAGTTCCACAAATCTAGCTGCACACATTGGCGTGTCGCTGCTTGGCTTGAAAACAACCGTGTTCCCGCACACAAGAGCCGGCATGGTTTTCCACGCAGGAATTGCCAATGGAAAATTCCACGGAGTAATAAGTGAACACACCCCAAGCGGCACACGGATAGTCATTGCAAACTTGTTTTGCAGTTCACTTGGAGTAGTATGCCCAAAAAGCCTTCTGCCTTCCCCAGCCATGTACTCCGCAATGTCAATTGCCTCCTGCACATCCCCGCGCGCTTCCGGCAACACTTTCCCCATTTCTGTTGAAACAAGTTTCGCCAGGGATTCCTTGTCCTGCCTGAGCAAGCCGGCAAACTTCAAGAGAATCTGGCCGCGCTTTGGGGCCGGGACATTTTTCCACTTTGGAAGCGCGGCTTCTGCCACGTCAATTGCGTGTTTCACGTCATGTTCGCTTCCAGAGGCAAAACGCGCAATGGGTTTTTCGGTTGCAGGGTTAAGAGAAGGAAAATACTTCCCTGAAGAAGGGAAAACCCATTTTCCGCCAATGAACAAGCCAAAGCGCTTCATGAACTAAACCTGATATAATAAAACAAACCGAGTATTTAAGGATTTAGAAGTGACAAAAAAGGTCATCTTAATTTAGCGTGGATTACTCGTGTCACTTGTAATACATTGTGCCAGAAATTCACCCAATCTTGATCACCAGACCGCCATTTTACCGCTTCAAGCATTCGCTGTTCAAATATTTCACGGGTGAAATGTAATTCTCTTTGAACTTTTTTGTATCTAGGCTGTTTCTCGGCTGTTTGAAGCATTCGCGCAACGCGCAATAATTGTTGGAGTTCATGCCCAATAGGAACTTTTAAACCCTCAAGAATTGCCCTACAAATCGCTGGCTTGGGGCTTTTGTCATATCTTTCTATTTCTTGAGCAACATTTACAATCGGCATTTCCCTAGCATTCAACACAATATGTTCTCCTTTAAGAATAGGAAATTTTATGCTTGCATCTTCCCATTCGGAAGCCCTTTCTGAAAATTCTGCAAACAAGTCTTCAAGCCCCATAATTCTTTTTTGGGGGACTGATTTTGGATTGCGGGGGTCAAACTTAATACCTTGGCGTTTAAAGTAACGCGCTACGCGCGTTTTGTCTATTGCTTCAACGATTCCCGCAACATCATTCATTTTTTCTCGTGAAAGCTTCCCCCGGAGGCCCCCCAAAAAAGGTTTCCCAGTTGGGTGAGCATATTTATCTAATAAGTTATCAAGCCATTTTCTTTCGTGTCGGGTGTATCGTGGCCTTGGCATAATTCTCAGATAAAACCGTGTTTTTTGAGGATTGACTCAAGAGTGGTTTTGCCTTTTTCAGCCAGTTCATACCTGACTGAAACGATTTCCTTGTTTACCTTAAGGCTTCTTCCAAGGTCAATCGGCGTGCCGGAAACAACTATCTCCGCAGAGGAATTATTTATTGTCTGCTCCAGTTCATGCACCTGTTTTTTCGAGTAACCCATTGCAGGCAGGATTTTTCTCAGGTGCGGGTATTTTTTGTAAACCTCAAGAATAGAGCCTACGGCTGATTTTTGTGCATCAACTACCTCACGGCACCCAAATTTTTTTGCCGCAACAAAACCCGCGCCAAAAGGCATTCCACCATGCGTAAGAGTCGGGCCATCCTCGACAACCAGAACACGTTTTCCTTTTATTTTCCCAGGCTCTGAAACGCGGAGCACGGAATCCGCAAGAACTACAAGTGCAAAAGGATTGAATTTTTTTGCATTTGCAACAACTTTCTGCACGCCACTTTTCTTTGCAGAGTTGACCTTGTTTATTATAATCACGTCCGCCATGCGGAAGTTCGTTTCACCAGGGTAATATGAAACCTCATGCCCCGCTCGCAGCGGGTCTGCAACAACAAACTGCAAATCGGGCTTGAAAAAAGGAAAATCGTTGTTGCCACCGTCCCAGATTACAATGTCGGCTTCTTTTTCCGCCAATCGCAGAATTTTTTCATAATCCACACCTGCAAAAACAACTATGCCACGCTCAACGTATGACTCGTACTCTTCGCGCTCTTCTATAGTAACGTGGTGTTTTTCAAAATCAGAGAACTTTGCAAACCTCTGAACAGCTTCTTTGGCCAAGTCTCCATAAGGCATTGGGTGGCGCACGACAGCCACTTTTTTCCCTGCACGAAGCAACCGCTCTGCAATTTTTCTTGAAGTCTGGCTTTTTCCTGAACCGGTGCGCACTGCACAAACAGAAATCACCGGTTTTTTTGAAACAAGCTGTGTGGAAAATGGGCCAAGCAGCACAAAATCCGCCCCGGTTGCCTGGACCATTGAAGCAAAATGCATCACATACTCATGCGACAAATCAGAGTAAGACAGGGCAACTTCCTGCACATTGAATTTCTTTACAAGTTCCGCCAGCTTGGCTTCATCAAAGATTGGTATG
>JAUSEO010000034.1 GCA_030651515.1 archaeon
CCAGGAAATTTTCCGTGCCACAAAAGATGCCACAAGCGTTCTGGATGTTGGCGCCGGTGACGGCACCAAACTCGCCCACATGGGCGGAGTCAGAAAAGTGGGCACCGAGGTAACCGACGAAACTGTAGCACTGGCTCGAAAGAAGCATCCCAAGTTCACTTTCGTCAAAGCCTTTGGTGAAAAATTGCCCATCAAAGACAACTCATTTGACGCCGTCACTTGCCTTTTTGTACTCGAACACACACAAAACCCGGAACAAGTTATCTCTGAAATAATCAGAGTCACAACTCCTGGTGGAAAATTTTTCCTGCTAGCTCCAAACTTCGGTGCTCCAAACCGAGCCTCGCCAAATTTCAAAGGCTCAAGGTGGAAAAAACTAGCACTTGGTTTGATTAATGATTTTAAAAATCAAAAGTCTCTCACTTGGCAAAAAGTCCGGCCACAGGAGTTTTCAATTGATGACTTCAAATTAGATCTCGACACAACAGTGGAACCATATCTTGGCTCGCTCATAAAATATCTCGGCCATAAAAACATTAAAATCATTAAAGCAACCAGTTTCTGGAACATGGAACTGACAAGCGCAAGTTTGATGCAAAAATTCTTTAAACTATTTGAAAAAAATTGGGGTCCACACCTGTTTGTAATTGGCGAAAAACAATGAAAATAGCATTCTTAAACATCTATCGGAATAATAATCGTGGAGCAGAAAGCTTCGTCAATGAATTGGCGGCCAGGTTGTCTGCAAAAAATTCTGTGACGATTTTGGGACCGGAGAAAGACACTTGGATCGTTCAGCCAAAAAGCACCACAGGTTTTTTAAAACGTTTTTTTCTCGATCCTTCCTCAATTTCCGTTCTCTTGTTTTCCCTCAAATTGCTCCCGCGACTTTTGAAGGAAAAGCCGGATCTGGTAATCCCGATGAACGGTTTCTGGCAAGTGGTCATTTGTAAGTTTCTTGGTTGCAAAATATTAATTACCGGTCATTCCGGCCCCGCCTGGGACGAACGTTGGAACCTTTATTTAAAACCGGATGTGTTTGTCGCAACCACGGAGCCAACTGCCGTCTGGGCAAAAAAAACCTGTCCCTGGACCAGAGTTGTGGTCATTCCCT
>JAUSEO010000039.1 GCA_030651515.1 archaeon
CCGGCTCTGTTGAAAAAGTCTTATTTATGAGTTTGAACTACCACCCGTAGGTGGGGGATAAAACCAGTTGAGGTGGTTTAACCCAAAATGAAAGAAGTCAAACTAGTAATTAAAGTTAAGCGATTGTTGAAAAGAGGAAAAATTCCAAAATGGTTGCATCACTTTGGCCCAAAAAAGTACGAGTTCTGGACCCATTTCTTCTGTCTGTTGTTGAAACAAGCTTGTAAAATGAGTTACCGTCGAGTCTCTAAACTCTTGGCGGAACTGGGTTTCAAAGTCCCTACCTATTCTGCTTTGTGTAAGTCTTTGAAACGTTTAACTGTAAAACAATTGGAACTATTACTCCAAGCAACTAACCAGTTCAAAAAAACCCTTGTGGCAGCAGTAGACGGGTTCTATTTCTCACAAGTCAACCCTTCCTTCGCCTACCTGGACAGGATTAAACGCGGTTTCCCAAGGAAAAACACTCAATGCGTGGGAATAATTGACACCAAGCGAAAGAAGTGGTTGGGTGTCACGACAAGAAGAAAACCACGCGGAGAATACCGTTTGGCAGAAAAACTCTTAACAAAATTATTGACTCTGATTGAAATCCTTGTCGCTGACAAAGGATTCGACGTCAACCAGTTCTACAAGTCATTGAAAAAACTTGGAATCAAAGGAATCATTCCAGTCAAAAAAGGAACCCACAAAGGATTCTTCCGAAACTTCATGAGGAAATTCTTCCGAACACGCACCTACCACCGACGCTCCATCATCGAGTCTGCGATAAGCAGACTCAAACGACTCTATGGAAACTTCCTCTACTCAAAAAACACGCTCCAACAACGAAAAGAAATCCTACTACGACTAATAGCCGACAACCTCAATATAGGGTCACCTACATCCTGGTTCAAATTTATAGAGATTTTCAACTAAGCCGTTTGAACCGGTTATATTAAATACTTGGAAAGCCAGATTGGTTTCATGGATGAATGGGAAACACTCGGGCCGCCCTCTGAGGAACTGCGGAAAAAACTCCTCAAACAGGAGTTAAAGCTGCGGAAAAAACAGCCGGAGCACTGGGCAAAAACAAAGTACAGGAAATACGCTTTCCGGCAAGCGAAAAAAACTGAAAAAACAGAATGAGATTATTCATACTCTTTTAACTGGCCTGTTTTTCCGGCTTCTTTTTCCAGAAAACCGTGAACCAGTTTTGCGCACTCAAAAAGCGCGTCTGAAAGCGCAAAACCCTGGCCGTTGAACCCCGCTGCAGCCGCGTGCCCGCCACCAGAGCCGGGAAATTTTTGTGAAAGCGGGACAAACACGTGCTTTACCAGGTCAAAACCTGTTTTGGATGCAAAAGAGTTGAGTGCGCGCCCGCTAATCAGGATTCTGCCTTCCTTTTCACCGCCCGCAAAACCCACATGCGCCCCTAGGAAAACAAGTGACATTGCAGCTGTTGCCTCAAAAGAATTCACCTGCGTGACTGAAATTATTTTGTCAAAGGCCCTGAAAACACGCGCCCGGCGCGCTGCTTTCAGCGCTGCAATTCGCTCGGAAACGTCTTTTTTTACTTCAAAAAAAGAAAAAAGCACGGGATACGAAACCCCGGATTTTTTCAGGAGTTTTGCCATGTCAAGAAAAGTTTTTTCAGAAGAAACCGCAAAACGCGCGGAATCCGCAATGATGCCGCATGCAAGGAGCTTTGCTGCAAGGGAAGGGATTTTTGCGCGGTTTTTTTCCAGGTAACCGTAAACCACCTGTGTGCAGGAAACCGCGTCCACGTCAACCAGTGCAACTGCTTTTTTTGAAAGCCACGAACTGGCCTTTGCGTGATGGTCAATAATAAAAATTTTTCCTGAAAACGCCTTGAGTTTTTCTGCAAACCCGCCAAGCATTTCTGGGGAGTTGAGGTCAAAGAGGACAACGTTTTCAAATTCTTCAAGGGCTGGATTTAGTTCAAAGCCAAGGCCGAGGTTTTCTGCCATTGCCTTTGCAGAGAGATTGACGTGCTCGGGCACGCCGACCACGCTTGAACGGTTTTTTTTGAGGGAGAGGAAAAAGGCTTGTGCGCTTGCAAGGCTGTCAACGTCTGCGCCAGCGTGGCACAGGAAAAGGTTTTTTTTCCCTTCAAAAAAAGAGGCCTTTGGAAACCTCAATTATCCTCACTTTCGTCCCCGTTTTTCTGCTTTCCTTTGTCTGTTGGGGGCTGTGTTTTTTCTATTTCGCTTTTGAGCTTGTTGAGCTTGTCGACAAGAATGTTTTCCTGTTTTTCAACCGTTTTGAGGCGCAGGTCAACTGATTCTTTTCTTGACTCGAGGTCCACAAGGACATCCTGCGTTGGCGCAAGCAGCATTATTGGGCCTGCAAACTTGTACACTTTTTCTTCCTTTGTTTTTTTGATTTCCTCAATCGAGGCTCCGAGGGATTCAGCCTGGATTGACAACTGCTGTTTTTGTGCAGAAATCCCTGCAAGCTGTGCCCTGCCCCTTTCAAATTCCGAGATTGACTGTGAAACGTTGGCCATTTCAAATTACCTCCAATGCTAAAAGACTTAAGTCAAACAATTTCAGGTAAGAATTAATCGACGCGCGCAGCGCCTTTTTGTCCAAAGCACTGACTGAAAGCACAAGGGTTTCCCCGTGCCTTGAAAGAATGGTGCTGGACCTTTTTTCGTGCCGCCCCCCAATTTCCGGGTGAAGCGCTTCAAAAACCACTGAAGCAGCCTGGGGATTTTCAAACACTGCTGACAGTTTAAAGGAAAATGCTTCCAAAAAGGCTTCACCTTGCAACGACTTTTTTTGTGACCGGGTCGCGTGACTTGAAAACAACCTTGAATGCACAGGCCGGGCATCGTATGACTCCCTTTGGAAAATCGTTGAATATTTCACCGCATTTAATGCACTTGTACACTAGTTTTCGCCCCCTGTTTCCACTGAAGGCTCTTCCTGCGTGCTTTCAGCTGCTGTAGGAGTAGCCTTTTGTGTCTCGCCTGTCGCGGATTCGAGTTCTGTTGCAAGAGGCAAAAAGGATTTCTGTGCAACCATTTTTTTTATTATCCCGCCTGCAAGTGTCTGTGGGATAAATGCCCCGCCTGCAAATTTTTTGCCGCACTTTTTGCACTGAAAAACGCCGCGCGTCTTTCTCGCAATTTTTTTGAAGCCGCAAAATGGGCACTCGTGCTTTTGGCTCTGCTTTGCCTCGACCTTGAGGACCCTTTTTTTCACGCCGACTCCATAGCGTGCGCCAAAGCGCCCGGTGGAGTGAACTTTTTTTGTATTGCCCATAACGTTGAAACAGCCACCCGGTTATAACATTTTTCTTATTACCTTAGAGTTTTTAAATGCCATGTCAATGGCGCTGTTGACTTCATCAGCTGAAAACGAACCGCTCCCGCCCTTTTGCATTGCACAGACCTCGTCCTCGGTAACGCCGACTGAAAGCCTTGCAGCCATTGCTTTTTCCTCTTCAAGCGACGGGTCTGAAAACACTGTTGCACCGGCCTTGCCAAAAGTGGACAAAAGCGGGTTTGAGTCAAGCTTGAGTTTTTTTGTGTACTCGCCTTTGACAATCATTTTACCTTCGAGCTTTGGAAACCTGGCCTCTCTCAGGGCCGCAAGGCCCGCAATGCTTGAAGCATCAAAAAGGTTCCCATCATGGTTCATGATGTACAGGTCCACAAAGACAACCCAGCAAAGCTCGCCATCAGTAATTGAAAGGGTTTTGAAGTCAATGCATTTTCCTTCCCTTATAGCCCTGTCAACGACCCGTGCAAGCTCAACTGAATCCTCGTTTGGCGGCCCGGCTTCAAAGTCGGGGGACGCAAGAGCCAAAAGCTCTGCCATCACTGAAATCGTCCCCTCGCTTGGCGAATCCGGGAAAGGCGGTCCAACGCCGAATTTTATCCCGCAAAAGACATCGGTTTCCCCAAGCTTTACCCGGGCAGAACCATCAGCGTTCTGGCTGATGTTTGTCAATACCTGGATTTTCCTGTACTCGTCAAGTTTTCTTTCATCAGGCCTCTTGCCCTGCTTGAGGTCGCCAAGAATTTTTTCCGACCGAAAATTGAATTTTTGGGTGCTCATTTTAGTTCTCCTCCGAACCGTTCTCTTCCAAAACGTACTTTTTCTTTATGGCTTCAACCTGCAGGCCATGGACTTTTGACACGGCTGCAAAACCGAGCTTGAGTGCCTCGTTGAATTCTTTTTTGGAAATCAGGCCGTCAAGCTGCAGCAGCACGACTTCCCCAGTCGAAGGCAGCACTCCAATCGGAATGTCCACCGCGTCAGGAGCATCCTCTTCTTCCTTGGTCAGGTCAACCATTATTTTCCCGCCTGCCTTGCCAACACTGGTTGCGCACACGAGGTCCCTCATCGGCAACCCCGCGTCAGCCAAGGCAACGGATGCCGCAGTCAATCCCGCGACCCTCGTGCCGGCATTTGAGTCAATGACTTCTATTTCAACGCCAATGAGGGTCCCGGGAAATTTTTCCAGGAAAACCGCGCGCGAAAGCGCCTCGGCGCAGACTTTTGAAATCTCGATTTCGCGCCTGCCTGGCTTTGGGTTTTTCCTGTCAGGAACCGAAAAACTTGCCATCCGGTAATTGCACCGCAACACTGCCTTGTAGGGGTTTGCAAGGTGCTTTGGCAGGCACTCTTTTGGCCCGTACACTGCCGCAAAGACTTTGTTCTGGCCCCACTCAATGAAAGCAGAACCGTTTGCTTCCGGGATGACCCCTACCTGGATCTTTATCGGCCTAAGCTCGTCAACTTTCCTGCCGTCAAGCCTGTTGCCCTTGCTGTTCACATATTCCACTGAATCAGAAGACTTTTTTGACATGCTAAAAAATCACTCCCTCGTTTTTTTCAAGCAAAAGAATCCTCACCCAAAGGCGTGGGAACCTGCGCCCCCTTCACTGAGCCTTTTGGTGACAAAAAATTTGAAACCTTGGCGGTCAAATTGTCGGCATGGGCCTCACGCTGAATAAGGTCAAGTGCGCCCTGCAATAACTTCACGTTGCCGCCCTTAACCCAGATAAGGCCATTCCTTCCAACCACGAGCATGCAGCCAGTCCCGCTCTTGAGGACTTCAAGCATCGAACCATCCTTGCCAATCACGCGCGGGACCTTTACGGGGCTCACGTTCAGAATCTCGCCCCCAAACAATACGCGCACGCCCCCAATCTCGATTTCTTTCAACTCGTTAATGCCCATGACTTTTGCAGAAACAACCGAAGCAGGCTTAAGCGGGTCACGCAGGGCCTTTTTGGAAATGTATGAAGGGTAAAAAGAATCCAGGTTCACCGTATAACCAGAGATTTTTTCATCCATTATAACCCCCACAATCACGTCGTTTATTTCCGCTTCGTACTTCCCTTCAAGCGGAATCACTGACACAGTAGTGTCACTCTCGCTGACCAGGCCAACGCTGTCAGAAAAAATGCTCCCATCCCTCAAATAAACGTGTTTTCCAATCCTTTTCCTTTCGCTTGTGACAAGCTCTCCGGGCACAACAATCCTTCTAGGCATAGTTTTTTTTCACTCCTCCAAAAGCTTTGACTCAAAATCCCCGTGCGTCAAATGGTTAAGTTCACTGAACAGGTCCTGCTTGATGCCTGCAGGAATCAACACCACACAGATAAGCGAACCACTGCCCAGCCATTCCTCGTTGACTATCTCATACTTGTGCAGGACCGCGCTTGCCTTCCCGGCAAACATTGACGGAATCTTCACTGCAACCTTTAGCTTCTCCAATGAAATCGGGAGAACTTTTTTGAGTTCCTTTACCGCCTGTTCAACCTGGTGGTTGAAAGGCCTGTTAAGGTCAAACGAAAAACGGATTTCATTCAACGCATTCTCTATTCTAATCGGCGGGTGTGGTGCCTTCATCTGCGGGTTGACCGCGTTTTTTGAAATGAAAGCAATTATTTCTTTTTTTCTGTTCTCCATCAGGTCACGGCGCTGCACAGTCGTCAACTGCACTTCGCCCTCGCTGATTATTTTTTTTGCAATCTCGGAAATGTCCGTTGTGCCGAAAACTTTTTTCACTGACTCCTGGTTTTTTTCCTCGCCCTTTCGCGCATCCTTGAACACGGTTTCCGCTGCCAAAAGCTCTTCAAACTTCACCTGTTTTCCGTGCTTTAAGTCAAGTGCAAGGTAAGGGTCAACCAAGAGCTCGAACTTTTCGCCCCCGTGCTCAAACCGTGCAATAACCGCGTCTTCCAATTTGACCATTTTAAACTATTCCCCGCAAAAAAAAATTTTTCCCCGCTTTTTTTTGTTTCACTTGGCGAGCAGTGATTTCAGCTTTTCGTTTGAAATCGTTTTGAATTTCTGTGAAGAATCAATGAAAGCAAACTCCAGCCGCTTGTAATCCATTTTTTCTTTTTCATCCAAAGCCGCACTCATTGCCTTTAAGAGCAATGAAGTCCCGTCATCAAGTGCCATTTTGTCCTTATAGTTTTTCTCGAAAAAATCCATTGCCTTGTTCTTGTTTTTTCCAATCGCAATCGCACTGTACTCTGCCAAGGCACCACTTGGCTCGGTTTCAAAAAGCCTAAAACCAGTCGAGTCGACACCGCCGATGATGAACGAAACGCCAAAGGGCCTCATTCCGGCATACTGGGTGAAAATCTGGCTGATTCCGCTGATTTCTTTGACAAGGGTTTCGACTCCGATGGCTTCATCGTAATAAGACCTGTTTTCCTGGGATTTTTGCCTGGCAATCTGGATAAGGCGCCTTGCATCCCCCACCAAGCCAGCTGAAACCGCGCCTATGTGGTCGTCAATCTTGAAAACCTTTTCAATGCTTGCGGGAACCACGAGGCGGCTTGCAATGTTCTTGTCAGCGCCAAAAACCACGCCATCAGCATACTTTAACGCAACGCCGATGGTGCCCTGGGTGACTATCTTTGAAGCATACTCAACCTGGTACAGCCTTCCATCAGGGCTGAACATGGTTGCAGTTCTGTCATAACCGGCTGTCTGAGAAACAGGATACACCAAAAACCACTTTTTCCATTAACCTTTTTTTTCAATAAAAATTGGATATAGTAAATTATATAAAACCTACCCGCCCCTGCTTTGGCGGCTAGCTAGAGCCTTTAGCTTTGCCAATGACCCACTCGTCCTCACAGGCTCCACTTGAAAGCCCCTCACTTTTGCAGACAAAAGCCCTTTTCTCACCTTTTGAGCCACTTTGTTGCCGCATTTCAGAAAACCAAAACCGGATCCCGAATCAAAAAAAACGAACAAAACCCTTGCTGATTCAAACTCGGAGCCAAAAAAAGACTTGAGGTGCGACAAAACACTTTCCTTGACTGTGGAAAAATGCACTTGCCCGCCCTTCACGCGGAACAAGACATACCTTTTTTTGGGGCGCTTTGAAGGCAACGCACGCCTCTTCTGGTTTGGCTGGATTTTCATTTCAACCCACCAAGTGACGAATCGATTTTTGCAAGCAAAAAAAGTTCTTTCTCGACTTCAAGCAAAAACTTTTCACACAAAAGGATTTTCGACAAAGCCATTGGCGAGCGGGAGCCATACTTGTTTTTGATGTACTCAAAACGCTCTTTGCGCGGAACGATTTTGTCGCCGTTCACGCGCTTGTCCGCGTAAAAAACAACCTTGTGTTCAAGAGAAGGGAAAGAATTGTTCAGCGGAAACTCCAGGTTGTGCGAAACACAAAACGCGCCGACTTCAGGAAAGCCTTTTTCTTCAAGCATTTTTTTCCCGACAAAACCGTGCTGGCCATTTTCAAAAGTCAGGTGCTTGTCCAGGTCATGGAGCAGTGACGCGCGGTCAACAAGGCCATCATCAATTTTTGCCCCGCGTTTTTTCAATTGCGCTGCCAGGTAAACCGCGACCCGGTTAACAGCCATGGAGTGCTGAACAATGTTTTCCGGCATGCCTGCCTCTTTCATTAGCTCAAAGCAATGTTCTCTTGAAGGAAGTTTCATGGGAAAAAACCCTTGCGGAAGTTTACGCCGCGTATATGCGCCATCTAACGATGGCGCGATAATACAGCACATAATTTTATATTATAATGGAAAAAAATAGTGGACAAAAAAATTGTTTAAATGATTACTTGGCTTTTCGGTCGTGGGCGCGCTGGCTTGGCCGCACCTTTTCAGCACCCTTGCCTTTTCTGCGCAGGCCCCTGCTCTTCTTCTGCGCAGAAGTCAGGCCGCGTTCCGCCCTGTTGTGGTGCTTGCCTGAAAAAATCCACGAAACGTCCCTGTCGGAGCGGATTTCCGGTGCGCCAGTGTCAACCAGTATGATTTCAAAGTACTTGCTTTTTCCGTCCTCTCCGACAAAATAAGAGTTCAATACCTCACAGTTTGGGTGCTTTTTGTTTGCCCGTTTTTCCGCAATGCCCTGGATGGAAATCCTGCGCGTGAGTTTGTTCACACCCATTCTTTTGGGTTTTCTTCCACGGACCGGCCTTCTGTGCAGGCCCGAGCCTTTTCTTACGCGCACGCGGACAACGACAAAGCCCCTCTTTGCCTTGTAGCCAAGGCTTCGCGCGCGGGGCAGGTTGGTTGGACCTTCAAGCCTTACAACTGATTCATCGCTTTTTCGGAACTCCATCAGGCGCTCCTTGTAGAGCTTCCGATAATCGTAGAACTCGTCTTTTCTGCCTGCAAACTCTTTCTCAAAAGAGCTTTTCACGTGCCCTGCAAAAGAAACCATAAAAAAACACTAAAAATAGGCCAAAAAAGGCTTATTCTTAGAATAAAATTGCCACGAGAACTAATTTAAAAGTATTCTTTGAGTCACCTGCTCTTTTTCCCGCCCCTGCTTTTCTTGGTTTCCCTAAATGACCCGAAACGCTGCTTTGTCTCTTTTTCCCGCAATGACATTTTTTCCTGAATAGACTTTTTAACCAAAAAAAACCACCCTAAAAAAGTTACAGCCAAGCTAGTATTTCAGCCTTTTGGTAATTTTTTGAAGAAACAAGCTTAATCGTTTATAGCAGTTTAATCATTAGTTGCATATGCCAAGAAGTTATATTTTCAGGGGAGGAGTGCAAGGCGGCACTAGAGAAACTAAAAAACCAAAAAAACAACCCCAAAAAAACAGGCCCACTGCCCTGCAAATGCGCGACAATCGGCTTAGAAGACTGAAAATTTCACTTGCCAAAAGCCAAAAACGCCTCCCGAAAATTGTAGAAGGAAGGTTCCGAGAAGAAGCCAGGGGAAAAATAGGCTCATTGATAACCCAAATCAGGGGGCTGGAAAGAAATAAAAATCCCCGCAGATAAAAACTTGTTCATGCAAACCTGCGACAAATGCGCTTCTGAAAGCAAGGTCCTGCTTTCATACGGGCCGCACAAGCTGTGCGAGGAACATTTCGTGGATTTTTTTGAAAAGCGCGTGGGCCGCACCATACGCGAGCATAATCTTGTGAAAAAAGGCGAAAAAATCGCTGTAGGCGTGAGCGGGGGAAAAGACTCTGCAACCACGCTCTACCTTTTGCACAAGTATTATTCAAACTCCAATGAAATCCACGCGGTGATGATTGACGAAGGCATTCCCGGTTACAGGGACGTTTCACTTGAAAAAGGAAAAGAGCTCTGCGAAACGCTCGGCATTGAATACACGGTTGCCACTTACAAAAAAGAAGTCGGGCACTCAATGGAAGACATCAAGCACAAAATTGACCTTAACCACGCACTTGGAAGCACGTGCGGTTTCTGCGGAGTCTTCCGCAGGTTTTTGCTGAACAAGCTTGCGTTAAGCGTGAACGCAGACAAGCTTGCAACAGGCCACAACCTTGACGACGAAGTGCAGAGCATCTGCATGAATTTTTTTGACGCGGACACGCAGCGCATGGCAACACTTGGGCCAATCGTGCAGGAGCAGAAAGAACACGGCCTCGTGCCAAGAATAAAGCCATTGTGGGAAACCCCTGAAAATGAAGTGATTGCCTACGCAGCATTCAAAGGGCTGCCGCATTATTCTGGCGAGTGCTGCCCGTATTCTTACCAGGCGAAAAGAAACCTTTTCCGCGAAATGTTAAACAAAATGGAAGCCAGCATCCCGGGGACAAAGTACTCGATTCTCTCCTCATTCAAAGAATTAAAGCCAATCATCAGGCAAAACATGAAAGGGCAAAAAATAACCACCTGCAGTCAGTGCGGCAACCCAAGCGCGAAAACATTGTGCATGGTGTGCACAAAACAAAACCAGTTGGCTGAAGAAAAACTGGAAATAAAAAACCACAAGCCGACACGGGAAAAAGACAGGGCACTTTCGTGCACAATCAAATACACTGCTTAAAAAAAAGAAAAAAAATGGGCCCGGAGTGAATTGAACACTCGGTCTTCACCATGTCAAGGTGACGTCATTAATGGGTTCCACAACACATTTACAAAAAAATCAAATTGCTGATGAGAACTAACCACTAGACCACGGGCCCACAAAATACCTGATCTGCAAAGACAATTGGAAAAAAAGTATTTTAAAGCCTTGGCAAAAACCTTTTGGGGGGTTTTAAAACTTTGGCAATTGAAACAAAGACCCCCCCCCCTATTTCTTTTGCCAAGTTTTTACGCCGCATACGTGGCCAATCTAAAAGATTGGCCGATAATATTTACAGATAAAACTTGATTACTGCGAAAAAAAGGGCATCTGGGGAGTAATCAGGCCTGTTGTTCTAGGAACAGTTCGCCGTCTTCCTCAAGCACTACCCAAACAGTAGTGCACTTTGGGCAGGTGATATTCTTTGTGCCCTTTTCAATGAAGAGGCCGCTACCGCACTTTAGGCACTTGATTTTTGACTGAAAGCTGTACATATGACTAACCTTGGATTTTTTTTTAATTTAAGTGAGCCTAAAAAAATAGATGGATTGATTGTTTTAAAAAGCCTTGCGCTAAGCTTTTTTTGATTTTTTTTCAGGCTTTGCAGGGACGGCAGGGGGGCTGTTTTTTTTTGCAACAAGGGTTTCAATCGCTATGCCCATTTCTTCTGCAAAGCCCTTTTCAAATGCGGACAATTCCTCCATTTTGGCGTCAATGAGCTTTACTTTTTTCCCTATTAGTTCCTCACGCGTTTCTATTAAGTCAGAGAGCTCTTTTTTTGCCTTTTCAAAGGAATCGGACATTTTTTTGATGTTTGACACAAACTGTTTGCGGAATGCATCCAGTTCCTCCATTGTTGCCTTTATCCTTTCAACGTCAATCTGTTTTTCCTTTTGCTCGATTTTTTTCACTACTTCTTCGGCTTCTTTTTTCGTGTCAAGGAAAAACCGGTTCATTTTTTTCTGTTCCTGGTCAAAAATTGCTTCAAGCAATTGGGATTTTGCGGAAATCTTTGAATTAATCACGCCTTCAAGCTCGGCTGCCTTGGTAATCGCAAGGTTGTCAATCTTGTTCTGCGCATCCGTCAAGAGGCCCTCAACAATTTTTGTTTCAAGGTTAAGGCTCCTGTTGATGCGCTGGTTTAGTTCATTGCGTTTGTCTTCAGACTGCTTGATGAAGCCCCCGACTTTTGAAGAGGAATCTGCCAAAACCAGGTTGAAGTCCTTCAAAAAACGCGACTTCATGTCTTCCAGGCCGGAAACCTTTGAATCAATTTCCTCAATCAGGGCCTGGTTGAACTTGGACTGCGAGTCAAGCTTTTTCAGGTACTCTTCACTCAGGGAATTAAGTTTTTTCATTTCCGCGATTTTCGCGTCAACCAGTGACTCGAACTCTTTTTTCTTCTGGTCAAGGGCCGTGTTTGCTTTTTCAAGTGCCAAGACGCGCTGGCTTTCAAAAACAGTTGAAAGTTTTTTGGACTCTTTTTCAAATGCAGACCCGGCTTTTTTTTCAAGTGAGCGGTCAATTTCGCGCTTTATTTTCTCCATTTCGGAAAGCTTTGAGTCAACGGTTGCAAGAATCCCTTTCTCCCAAAGCTCGAGCATTTTGTTCTCGCGCCCAGACAGGTCGCCCTCCTGTTTTCCGCCACTTAAATCAAAAGACGGGACAAGGGATTTCTTTGGCCCGGGGTTTTCTTCAAAGCCCTGGCTTGACAGAATGTCGTTTTCCATTTTTTGCTTTTCCTCTGCAGGCGCGTTCTTTGCCAGCCGCAGAAGGTCCTGTGCCTCGCTTTTGGTGGAACCCATGCCTACAAGGCTGTCAAGTATTTCCTTGTCAGAAACACCCATTGAGACAAGTTTTTTCACGGATTCCAAAAGAGCGTCGCTTTTTTCCACTTCAAACACTTTTCCTGAAATAAATAGGTTAAAGCCTATAAAAAAGTTGCTAAAAGACGAAAAAAAGAGGTTTTGCGAATTTAAATTCCACACGCATACGAAAAAGCTGTCAAAGCATTATATTACTACGCAATTGAAAGAGGCGCACATACACTGTGTGAACTACGACATTCAGTCATAGGCTCGAGGAGAATTTAATTTAGATCCAAGCTAAATCAGATACTCTGGTAGATAGTATATGAGATTTTTATAATTAAGTCCTGCCAGTCCTCAATTTGTTGCAGAAACGAGGGACTATTAAAAACGTTTTTTATTTCTATACCTTTAGTAATGGAAGTTTGATTATTTTTTGCATTCATATAAGCTTTGATCCAAGATTTATTTGCTTTGGAGTTATTATGGATGTGACAGTGTCTTGTCTGGCGAGCTAACCATACTTCAGCTATCTCCTTGTCTTTGATTCCCAGCTTCTTTAGAAATTTATCTAAATGCCCAGGATTCACAATCTTAATTATCACGTCAAATATTGCAACAATGTGTATCAAGTGAGAATACCCAACATAATCATCCTGAGAACGATATATTGTTTGCAATTCTCCAGCTGTTGTTTGTATAGAAGGGGGGTTAAACTCTGGAAGGTTTACAAGTAGGGAAGTTTCATTATTTAAACTATCTAAAACTTTAGCTTTGTAGTCCCAAAATACCACTAAATGGGGCCTAAATCTTTTTTTTGATTTTTCCAATAAGTCAATTAAATCTTTAACTTTTTGTTTTTTATGCGGGTCAAGTAGTATTTTAACGGTTTTAACTTTTACAAAAATAGACTTTTCAAAATTTTTAAGAATTTCACATATTTTTTTTGACAAAGGCTTCAATTAAGATCTCCATCCCCACAGAATTTTCTAACTTCTCCAAAAATCTATTAAAAATGGACTCGGCGGGAATCGAACCCGCAGTATCGCCCAAAGTGGTCTCTTTTAAAATTGCCATGGGCGCGCCATACCATTAGACCACGAGCCCGATTTTTAATTTTCTTATAATAAAAAAACAGCTACAGAGTTTTTTAAAGACCTGTGGAAAAAAAACCTATTTTCCTTCTTTCTGAAGGCGCTTAAACCAACTTTTTGAAGTAATCCTGACTTTTGGGTCTCTGTCATTTAATGCTTTTCTTAAAAGTTTTGCATTTGACTTTAACCCATAATAACCCAGTGAAATCACTGCCGCCAGCCTAAGGTGAGGATTTGGATGCAACAAATAAGCACCAAGAATTGGAATAATGCGCGGTTCTTTTACTCTTTGGACAGAAAAATAAAGCATTGCTTGTTCTGTTTGCCTTACCTTTTTTCCAGTTGACATGGTTGCAGTTAGTTCTCTTATCTGCAAGCCAAAAAGAGCCGTAAAATGTTCATATCGTTCTCTGTGAAGATTTTTTGTGGCTCCAAATTCTTCTGCCAATACAGATATTTGCCATGATAAACCCAAAAGCGCTCTCTGAAACCTTTGAAACACTTCAAGCCTTCGAAGGCTTTTTTGTGAAGCACCTGCTTTTTTTCGAGCTTCAATAGTTCTTCTTTGCCTTTCTTTAAGTTTTGTTGCTTGGTGGCTGGTATTGCCAGTTTGCCCCATTTCATCACGGCGAAATCATCAAGACGTTGTCGCCGCGGAGCACGAGTTTTGAGTGCTTTTTTGCAACTTCGCCGTTTTCAAGGATTTCTGCCCCTTCCAAAACGAGGTTCATGTGCACGTCAAACGCGCGGAGTTTGCCCCGGATTGAAACGTTGTCCTTGAGAACCACCAGGATGTCTTTTCCAATGCTGTCGTTCAAAAAATCAAATGGCCTGTTTGTCAAGTATGTTCACCTTTTTAGTTCGCCCCTGATTGTGCGCGGAGACTGCGGTTTGTCAGAGTGCTTCCTTTTAAAGATTGAAAGCAACCTGGATAAAAAACCTTCCCTCCTGGCCCCCAAGTCAAACTGTACGGGGAGCCCGGCAAGCTTTGACGCGGTTTTCTGTATTGCAAGTGCGGCAGGGGAGCCGGGGTTTCTAACCATGAGTGGGACAGGTTTTTCCTGCATGAAGCTCTGGCGCAGTTCATCATCAAACGGGACAAGGCCATAAATCGGAAGCTCAAGAATTTTTGATATGTCTTCTTTTTTTATCTCGCCTTTTTCCTGGCGCACAAAATTGATTACGACCCCGATTACTTTCACGTTTAACCTGTTGCAGATGATTTTTGCCTTTAGCACATCAGCAATGGAGGGGGAGCTTGGGGTTGTAAGCAGGAGAACTTCGTTTGCCGCGGAAACCGCTGCAATGACACTGCGCTCAATTCCAGCCGGGCAGTCAAGCAGGATGAAGTCAAATATCGGCGCGATTTTTTCAAGGACGCTTGAAAGCCGTTCCGGGTCAACGCGCCTGTAACTGTCAAGGCTCAAGCCGCTTGGAATCAGCTTCAAGCCCATGGGGCCGTCATAAATCGCGTCATGAATAACGCTTTCGCCAAGCAACACGTCGTGAAGCGTTATTGGGGCACCCTGCATGCTCAAAAGAAGGCTCAGGTTTGCCATTGCAACGTCAGCGTCAACCACGCAGACTTTGAGGTTTCTTTTTGCAAGGGCTATTCCAAGCTCTGCAGTAATGGTTGTCTTGCCCACGCCGCCTTTTCCAGAAAGAATAGCTATTACTTTTCCCACGAAAAACCACTTATAGAATATAAAAAATATCGTTAATTGCTTTTAAACATTTATTGTTTTTGAACCCATATTACTGCCCTTTCGCTTGCCCTTGCCTGCCTTGGAAAGGTAAGGGCAGAAAGGGCGCATATGCGCCGCGGGCTTCACCAAGGACCACGCTTATTGTTTTTTTGTGACAAAATCTTCCAGGTCGCGTGCAATTGCCTTCATTTCAGGCGTGGAAAGAACATCAAGGGATTTTATGATGAATATCTTGTTCTTGAAAGGCAAAACCATGTACCAGCCGTTTGACTTTATCAGCAAAGCCTCGCTTTTTGGAAGCTCTGACTGCACGTAATTGAAAAGCGCAGTGCCAGTAAGCGCCTGGACCAGGTCCTCTCCATTGGTTGAGGCAATGAGGCTCCCGTTTGAGGATGCAACGCAGATAGAGTCAACCATGTGCTTTTTTTTGAGCGCCCCCATGAATTCCGAAAGCTCCGCAAATTCCCGCAGGTCAAACTCGTAACGGCCAAGGTAATCCTCAAGCGCGTTTATCTGTGCAAGCGGCGGGCTCGTGTCGTCAACGTACAAAACTTTTTCCGCAATCCCTTTGAGCGCCCTGCGTGCCTTTGAAAAAAAACCCATGAAACATCACTCGCTTAAGGCATCCAGCCCAAGTTTTTTGAAAATGTTTTGTGAATCCGCCTTTGTTTTCGGATTGCCTGCCCCAGCCAATGCCTCAACTGCAAACTTTTCAGAGTACTGCTTGACAAAATAACGCGAGAGCTTTGACTTGTCAAGCTGTGCAGAAACCTTGAGCTTGTCGTTGAATGCAGTTATCAGGTCAACCTGCTGCACACTCAATGCAACAATGTCCACAACCCCTTTCTCTGCAGCCAAGGCATTGAACACCTGCTGCAGGGAATAGTCGCCGTGCACTACCTGGTTGTTTGAAAGGTATTCAAAAAAACCTCCAACCAAAACCCCCTGCCGAAACAAGAGCAGCCCTTCCTCCATGCCTGAAAAACCCTGTATCGTTGCAACAAGGTAACCGGAAAAACCCCTGTCAAGAAATGACTCCAGCAATTCCTTGACTGCAAGTTCATACAGGTCAAGGCCCTCTTCAACAACTTCCCCAATCGGCAGGTTCATTTTTTTACCTCGGCTTTTTTCAAAAACACCACATGGTCAGCATTGTTTTTCAAAGATGCCGCACTTGCTTCCTCGACAAGCACGACAATTGTTTCTTTCCCGTTGCGCTTGGCTTTCACAATCGCCGGCAAAAAGTCCGAATCGCGCGTTACAAAAACAATCGCATCAATCGCAGGATTATAGATTGCCTCAACGGCATCTGCCGCCATGCTCACATCAATGTCACCCACAGTTATGATTGACTCAAAACCCTGGTTGACGACAGCTTCAACAAGCTTGGTGGAAGCATACTGGTTCAAAAAAACGCGCCCGATTTTTATTTTGCCAAACTTTGAAACAGACCGCTTGACCTGCGACAAGTCAATGTTGAACTCTTTTCTAAGGATGTTTGGCCCGTCCACAAACACAGCCATGTTTTTTGGCTTGTCTGCCCTGCTTGCCGCACGCAGCTTGTTCCTCATTTTTTCAAACATCCAAAAAAAACCCGCCTTGAGAATATATTAATAGTTAAATAATAGGCAGGTATAATTTAAAACTTAAACCGCCACCCCCTGGGAAAAATCCGCGGAGGTTTTAAAAAAGCCCTTGCGTGGGCTTGCGACGCATATGTGCCCCTTCTTGCGAAGGGGCGGTAATATTGCTTATATTTAGATTACAATTTCGAAAAAATCCGCGGAGGTTTTAAAAACTCTACCAGGGCTTTTTTCTTGCAGAATGGCAGAAGGCGACAAAAAGTTTGGCCAGGCAGGGCAGTTGAAACCAGGAAGCTTCGTGCTTATTGACGGGAACTGCTGCCAGGTCAAAAGCGTTGAAAAATCAAAGCCAGGAAAACACGGAGCCGCAAAGGCACGCGTAACCGCAATGGGGGTCTTTGACGGCCAGAAAAGAAGCCTCCTAAAACCCACCGATACCGACGTGGAAATCCCGATTATGCTCAAGGGAAGCGCCAAAGTGGTTGCAATCATGGGTGACATGCTCCAGATAATGGACTCAGAGTCCTACCAGACATACGACCTGCCAATCCCAAAAGACATCCCAAAGCTTGCCGGCGGCGACGACATCGAATACCAGCGATTTGGAGACGACGTCAAAATCACGAGAAAAAAAGCAGCGACATAAAAAAAAATTCAACTATTTTTTCATTTTTCAATTTTTTTGAACAGGACTTCCCCGCGCTTTGTTTTCGTGCCTGCCCTGAGTTTGTTGAACTGCAAATCGCTTTTCCCAAACGACCCGACGCCAAGCTGGTCAAGCATTTTTTTGCTTGCGTTTGGAATGAACGGCGAGAGCAGAATTGCCGCCATGCGCAGGGCGTCAGCAGAACTGTACAAAACTTTCTGCTGGGATTTTCCAGTTAATTTCCAGGGCTCTTTCTCGTTAATGAAAGCATTGCACGCTTTCACGAAATTCATTATCTCCGCCAAAGCGAGATGCGTTTCAAAGCGCGCCATATTTGCCTGGATTTTTTTCAAGTTAAGCTTCACAGCCAGATTACTATCAGTTGTCGCCTGCGGGATTTCACCATTGCAGTTTTTTTCAATCAGGACAAGCACGCGGTTCAAAAGGTTCCCCAGTTCGTTTGCAAGCTCAGAATTATGCCGCTCGGCAATCAAGCGCTCCTCGAATATTCCATCCTCGCCGAATGGTATGTCGCGGAGCAAAAAGTAACGGACAGAATCAGAGCCGAACCTCTGTGACAGGTCAAGCGGGTCAACGACGTTTCCCTTTGACTTGCTCATTTTCCCGGAAGGCAGTTTGATGAAGCCGTGGATGAAAACGCTTTTCGGCGGCTCTATTCCAGCAGAGAAAAGCATGCACGGCCAAATCACGCAATGAAACCAAGAAATGTCTGTCCCGATAACGTGCACGTCTGCTGGCCAGAATTTTTTGAATTTGCCTTTTGGGTAATCAACTGCAGATATATAGTTTATGAGTGCGTCAAACCACACGTACAAAAAATGTTTTGGGTCGTTTGGAAGCGGAACGCCCCAAGTAAAGCTTGTGCGGCTCACGCTTAAATCGCGCAGGCCTTCCTTTACCCGGTTCACGATTTCTGCTTTGCGCGCGCGCGGCAAAATAAAATTAGGGTTTTTTTCAAAAAACTCAAGAAGCTGTTTTTGGTACTTGCTCATGCGAAAAAAATAACTTGGTTCCCGCACAAGCTCTGCCTTTGTCCCGTGCACGGGGCAGTTCCCGTTCACTAAATCCTTTTCAAGGTAATATTGCTCACAGTCGGCACAATAAAGCCCCTCATATTCCCCCAAATAAATGTCGCCTTTGTCGAAAACTTTCTGGAAAATTTTTTTCGAGACCTCTTCGTGGTCCGGGTCGGTTGTCCTGATGAAGCGGTCAAACGAAATGTCCCACTCCGCGCAGAGTTTTTTGAAGTCTGCAGACATTTCGTCAACAAACTGGCTGGGGGTTTTCCCAGCCTCTTTTGCCTTTCGCTGGATTTTCAAGCCATGTTCATCCGTACCTGTTGAAAAAAAAACTTCCTCGCCCCACAGCCTGTGCCAGCGCGCAATGCAGTCGGAAACGGTTTTCTCGTACGCGTGGCCCAAATGTGGTTTGGCGGAAGGATAGTCTATAGCAGTCGTAATGTAAAATTTTTTCATCAAAAAACCCTGTTTTAATTAAGCCCGCAAAGAAATTAAATAGTTGAGGAAAGCCAAACTCAGAGGTTTGTTTTTCAAACCTTGAAGAGTTATTAACCGAAATGGGATAATTATTATGAATAGTTTTTGTTTGGCTCTCCCAGTACTGATTTTTTAGCCTGCAAGGGTGGTTTTTGGTTTACAGTAACCCGCAAGGGTTTTTGCACCGGAAACGCGCTCTCGGCAGGAATTTAAACAACGGGTGGACAGGTTTTTTTATGGAGCGAGGCGACAACCAGCAGGGAATGGAGACCACTGCCGAAAACCCGTTTGTCGTGCGTTTTGCACAGTTTTTCGAGAACACGCAGAAAAAAAACATTGAACGGCTTGTCTCAAAATACCCTGAAAAACGAAGCCTGGAAATCGACTTCAAAGAATTGGAGCACTATGACTTTGAGCTTGCAGACGAGCTCTTGCAGAACCCCGACTATGTGCTTGAAGCAGCCAACCTCGCCATCCAGAGTGTTGATGTTCCTGCATTAAACCTTGATGAGTTCAAGCCGCACATAAGGGTGCATAATCTTCCAGCAGAAACAATGCCCATACTAAGGGATATTGGCTCGGCGCAGTTGTCAAAATTATTGTCAGTCGAGGGGACAATCGTTCAAATAACCGAGGTTTTGCCAAAGCTCCTTCGGGCAGTGTGGGAATGCAGGCGGTGCGGGAACACGTACACTATTCTGCAGTCAAGCAACAGCCAGCAGCAGCCATCAGTGTGCGAGTGCCGTGCACACGATTTTACACTTAAAAGCAGTACTTCCACGTTTGTTGATTTCCAGAAAATAAGGGTGCAGGAGCCCATTGAACTGATTAAAGGAAACCAGCAGCCGACCAATCTGGACGTTTACGTTATTGACGACCTTGTAAACAAGGTAACGCCGGGAGACAGGATAAAAGCAACCGGAATACTCCGGCTTGTTCCCCCAAAAGAAAAAAAACTTGTATATGGAAGGTTCCTTGAAACAGTGCACATAGAAGAAACGGAAAAAAACTTTGAAGAAGTAGAAGTCACAAAAGAAGAGGAGGAAGAAATCAAAAAATTTGCAAAAGACAAGGGAATCTACGAAAAGCTGGTGAAAAGCATTGCGCCAAACATTTACGGGCACGAAGTCGTCAAAGAGGCAATCGCACTCCAGTTGTTTGGAGGAGTAAAAAAAATCCTCCCCGGGCAAAACAGGATCCGCGGAAACATCCACATCCTGCTTGTCGGGGAACCGGGCGTAGCCAAAAGCCAGCTTTTGCAGGCCGTGGACAACATTGCACCAAAATCCATTTACACTGCAGGAAAAACAACCAGTGCCGCCGGATTGTCTGCAACCGCTGTCAAAGACGAGTTTGGCGAGGGAGGCTGGACACTCAAGGCCGGAGCACTGGTGCTTGCTTCAGGCGGAATGGCTTTGATTGATGAGCTTGACAAAATGGACCCGGAAGACCGCTCGGCACTGCACGAGGCGATGGAACAGGAATCAATAAGCGTTGCAAAAGCAGGGATAGTTACACGGTTCAAGACGGAAACAAGCGTTTTGAGTGCGGCAAACCCAAAGTACAGCCGCTTTGACCCTTACCAGAACTTCATGGAGCAAATCAATCTCCCAGCATCGCTTGTAAGCAGGTTTGACCTGTTCTTCATGATACGCGATGTTTTGGACAGGAAAAAAGACGAGGAAATAAGCGCACACATCCTCAAAACACACCAGGCAGGGGAAATGATGCTCCAGCAGATAAAAAACAAGTCAACGGAAAAACAAAAAGAAATCTCAGAAATGGAGAAACTCATCACGCCGGCAATTGAAGGCAAAATGATGAAAAAATACATTTCGTATGCGCGCCAAAACATTTTTCCGGTTCTCACTGCCGAGTCGATAAAAAACATTTCTGATTTTTACGTTAACCTGCGTGACCAGGGCAAAAAACAGGGGACATACACTGCAACACACCGGCAGCTTGAGGGGCTGGTGAGGCTAAGCGAGGCATCTGCACGCGTAAGGCTTTCCGACTCGGTTGAAATAGAGGACACTGAGCGGGCAATAAGGCTGTTCAAGACAGCACTGCAGGAGCTGGTCGTTGACCAGGAAACAGGCAAAATTGACTTTGACATCATCAACGTGGGCAGGACGCAGACAGAGCTCACTAACCTCAAAAAAATCCTTGGCATAATCAAGGACAAGGCACGCGATATAGACATGGTGCCAATGCAGGAAGTAATAGACGAGGCAAAAACACAGGGGCTGGACGAGGAAAAAACAAAGGAAATTTTTTCAAAGCTTGAAAAGGCAGGCGACATTTACAGGCCAAAGTACGGGTTTGTAAAACCCACACAGCCAAAATAAAAAGGACTCGTGGTGAAATTGGGCCTTGCTGAAAACCTGTCGCACGTAAAAAAGGAAATCCACCAATCTGCACTCATGGCAGGACGCGACCCTGATTCAGTAAAACTTGTCGCTGTTTCAAAAAACCAGCCTGCCGCAAAAATAAATGAACTCATGAATGCAGGCCAGCTTGACTTTGGGGAAAACCGCTGCCAGGAACTCGAAGAAAAATATGCACAAGTCAGCGGAGTGAACTGGCATTTTGTCGGGCACCTCCAGACAAACAAAGCCAAAGCAGTTGTTGAACTGTGTGACTTAATCCATTCAGTTGACTCACTCAAGCTAATCCGGAAAATACATTCAACAGCGCAGGAGATTGACAAGGTGCAAAAAATACTCCTTGAAGTCAACGTGGGCGGTGAGGGAACAAAATCCGGGTTTGCCCCAAGGGAACTACCGCCGCTTCTTGACACGCTCAAACAGCTTCCTTTTTCAAACGTGAGAATCACGGGCCTCATGGCCATGGCGCCCCTCGTTGAACCCGAAAAAACGCGCCCGGTTTTCAGGAAACTTTTCAGCATTGCACAGGAACTGCACCTGCGCGAACTCTCAATGGGAATGACAAACGACTACAAAACCGCAATCGGGGAAGGCGCAACGATTGTCAGAATCGGAACGGCGGTGTTTTCAGGCACATAGGAATGGAAAGTTTTTTTATTATCTTGGGTAGCCTAGTTTTTCTGCATGGACAAAAAACTCTTTGTGCAGCTGTTCGCAGTTTTTTTTGCAACCCAGGCAATCGGCCTCATCACTGCCCAGAACCTGTTAATGCAGGGGGTTTCTGTCACGATTGTGAACGAGGACAAGGAATCGCTTGAAAACTCGTTTGGGCTTTTTGGATACATCCTTTTGTTCACTGCAGTGCTCCTGGTTCTTTTGCGCGTGCTCAAGGGAAAACGGCTCTTTTTTGTGCTCAAGGCGCTAGAAATAATGGCTGTTTTTTCGACAAGCATCATCGTGTTTTCCATCATCAGTGAAACTGCAGGGATAATTGCAGGCCTTGCAATGGTTGTTGCAAGGATTGCGTGGCCAAAAAACGTGTGGCTGCGCAACACGTCAAGCGTGATTGCGGGTGCCGGGGCAGGAGCATTAATCGGGGTAAGCATTGGAGTACTGCCTGTAATTGTTTTCATAATCCTCCTTGCAGCCTATGACTACATCGCGGTTTTCAAGACAAAGCACATGGTCGAGATTGCAAAAAACGTTGCGCCGCAAAACATGTCATTCACTTACGCTTTGCCGACAAAAGACCACCAGTTTGAACTGGGCACGGGAGACATCGTAATCCCGCTTGCGTTTGCCTCAAGCGTTCTGGCAGAAAACACGCAGTCAATCGCGCCCCCTGCACACGTTATCGCACCAATCCTCATAATTCTTGCGTCTTTTGCAGGGCTGTTTTTGACGCTTGAGTACCTTTCAAAAAGAATCGGCATTGCGTTGCCGGCTTTGCCGCCCCAGACAATACTCATGATAATTGCCTTTGGCATTGCACGCGTGAGTGGTTTTTAGCCGACAAGAAAAAACTTTGCAATGAGGATTAAGCCAAAGTGGCCTGCAAGCGCGACAAGAAACGCGCGCAGGGATTTTCCCATAAAAGTCGCTACAAAGAATTTTGGGAAACTGTACTGCATTATTCCGGCGCTTATCCCTATCAGGTCAAAGGGGAACGGGATGAACGCCCCAAGAAAAATGAAAGCCATTCCCTGCGAACTTATTTTTTCGCGCATTTCAGAGAGCCGTGAAAACTTTGAATTTGCAATTTTTTCAGCAGCCTTTACGCCAAACAGGCCGACAAAGTAAGCCGTGGTCTCCCCAATCGCCGCCCCAAAGCCCACAAGCACTCCAAGCATTAAAAGCCCAAACAGCCAGAACCCCTGCAGGCCAACAAGGCTTGGGTCTGCTCCAACAAGGAAAACAACCGCGTCAAAAGGAATCGGCAAAAGAACCGTGGCATTTGCAAGCATTGCGCCAAAAAAAAGGCCGACTATGCCATATGTTTTTACAAGGCTGTGGAAGAATGCCTCGTTTTCAGAAAAAAAAAGGAACAAAAAAACGATTATGCCTATGACAAAAAGGCCTGCAACAACCTGCGCCTCAACCCTGTTTTTTTTGTCTTCACCCATTGCAATATTCCGCCAAAAAAACCAAAACAATTTGTGTCAAAAGGCCTTAAAATATACAACGGCCAACGAAAAAAAAGCGGGTTACTTTTTTAAACCACTGTGAGGTTAATTATGCTGTGGAATACGAAAAAATGCTTGAAATGGCTTACAAGCTCATGCCGGCACAGGCCCTGAAAAAAGAAAGGTTTGAACTCCCAAGGCTTGAAACCCTTGTCCAGGGAACCAAGACAATCGTGAAAAACTTTGGCCCTGCAATGAAGGCAATAAACAGGGAGCCAAAACATGGAATGAAGTTTTTAACCAGGGAATTTGCAGTCCCAATCTCTTTTGAAGATGGCAAACTTTTAATGAATGGGAAAATTTCACAGGAAATGCTTGACAAGTCATTCAAAAGTTATCTTGAGGAATACGTTTTGTGCCATGAATGCGGAAAACCTGACACGCGCATACTTGAACAGCAGGCAGGGATAAAAGTCCTCAAATGCGATGCCTGCGGGGCAAGCAAACCGGTAAAAAGGTTGTAACTTGTACACAAAACTGGTTGAAACAAGGGAAGCGGTAATTCTGTTCTGCTGTGATGACGAGCTTTTGGGGAAAAAACTTGTCTCAAAAGGAATTGAAATCGAGATAAAAAAAGAAACCTACGGGCAAAAAAAAACCAGTGAAAAAGAAGCCGCTGAAATGCTTAAACGCGCCACGACAGCAAACATTTTTGGCGAAAAAAGCGTTCAAATCGCGGTAAAACTCGGGCTTTCCAGCGCCAAAAACGTGAAAAAAATCCAGGGAGTACCGCACCTCCAGATTTACGCTATAGGGTGAAAATATTAACAGGTTCATGGGATAAAAAAATGGCTACAAAAAAAGAAATTGAAAAAGCCCAGGAAAAAAAAGAATACGAAATACGCAGCACCTACATCCCAAAACGGGACTATCTTGAAATGTTTGCTTTAGTCGTCAAACTGCACGGCACAGACCAGATAAAAACAGTCGGCGAAGACGGAGCAGAAAGAATGTGCAGGATTCCGGGAAAAATGCGGAAAAAAGTCTGGATACGTGAAAGAGACGTCGTAGTAATCAGGCTCTGGGACTTCCAGAGGACAAAAGCTGACATAGTGTGGCGATACACCGGCACGCAGGTAGAGCACCTCAGGAGAAAAGGATACCTGTCAAAACTCCCATTGTGAATCACTGCACGCGATTTTTTTTATGGAAAGCCCGGAAGACTTCAAAAAACTCTTCAGTGAAGAGAAAGTAAAAAAAATATTTGACAAAGTTTTTGACAACCAGTCAATTCTCACACTGCATTCGCTTGCAAAAAAAGGTTTTTTCGAAACGGTTGAATTCGTCGTCTCAACCGGAAAAGAAGCACACGTTTTCCGCGCAGTGGACGTTTCAGAAAATTTCCGCGCGGTAAAAATATACAAGATAGAGACAAGCACTTTTCGCAACCTCGCAAAATACCTTGAAGGAGACCGCCGGTTCAAGGACGTAAAGCACTCAAAAAAAGACATAGTGTTTGCGTGGGCGAAAAAAGAATTCAGGAACCTTTCCCTGTGCAGGGAAGCAAAAGCAAGCGCGCCAATGCCGACAGCCGTGAAAAACAATGTACTGGTCATGGAATTCATCGGAGAAAACGGGATTGCGTGCAGGACACTCAAAGAACATGGAGAGCACGACACAAAAACCCTTGAAGATTACTACAGGCAGACAGTTGAGTTCATTGCAAGGATTTTGTACCTAAAAGAGCTTGTGCATGCAGACCTGTCAGAATACAACATTTTAGTGAAAGGAAAAAAACTTGTCTTTATTGACATTGGCCAGGGAGTGCTTACGACTCATCCAAGTGCGGAAGAATTCTTCAAGCGGGACGTGAAAAACATTACAGAGTATTTCACCCGCCAGGGACTCGAAAAAAGCTTTGAAGATGCTATAAAAGACATAAAAGAAGCCGGAAAAATGCTCAAAAAAAGACAAAACAATTAAAATCTTTTATATATATTATATCTTTATACAATTAATAACCGGTAAAAAAAGGCTTATTTCTACATAACAAATGGTTGTTTTTATGGATTCCCAGACCCTAAAAATCCCCCGCCAAAGAATCGGCGCCCTGATAGGCATACGCGGAGAAACAAAAAAGATAATTGAAAAAAAAGGCAAAACAAAAATCAGCATTGACTCTGAAACAGGCGAGATTGAAGTTGAAACAGGAAAGGATGCTGTCGGGTTTCTTAAAACGCTTGAAGCAGTCAAGGCAATCGGCAGGGGTTTTTCCCCGGAAAAGGCCTTCAAACTGTTTGAAGAGGATTACATGCTTGACATAATCGAGCTTTCAGACCTTGGGCACTCAGGCAGGGGGCTTGAAAACGTGCGCGGACGCGTAATCGGAACGCGCGGGCGCGCAAGGCAAAAAATCGAGGAAGAAACCCACTCAGCCATTTCAGTGTTCGGCAAAACTGTTGCAATCATTGCAAGAATTGACGATTTGCCAAGTGCACGCAAAGGAGTGGAAATGCTTTTAAAAGGCGCTTCACATTCAAGAGTGTATAACACCCTGAAAAAACTTGAAACAAAGAAATTTGAGCTGATTTAAATGGCTGAAAAAGAAATTCAAAAAACCGTGTCAGCCGAGGAACTGGCAAAAGATTTCAAAGAGCACTCCGTGGCAGAGTTTTTCAAAAAAAACATGCAGATGCTTGGCCTGACGGGAAAAATCAAGACGCTTACAACGATTGTCCACGAGTATGTCACCAACAGCCTTGACGCGTGCGAAGAGGCAGGAATCCTGCCTGACGTTGAAGTCCAAATTGAAGAACTCGGGGAAGAGTTCGTTGAAGTCACTGTCAAAGACAACGGGCCGGGCCTCACACAGGAGACTGTTGGAAAAGCCCTTGGGCAGCTGCTTGCAGGGACAAAGTTCCACAGGATGATACAGGCACGCGGACAGCAGGGAATCGGGGCCGCAGGGTGCACGATGCTTTCACAGATAACTACCGGAAAGCCGGTCAAAGTCATTACAGGGACCACAAAGTCAAAGCCAATGAGCCTTGAA
>JAUSEO010000049.1 GCA_030651515.1 archaeon
TTGACAATTCAAGGTTTGCGCACATACCATTTGACAGATTATTCCTCTATCCGGGCGCGACAAGGTTTGACATGACTGGAGAAGGCGTTGTGGACTACCTGGAGAGCGGCATTGATTTTTCCGCAGTTCAAAAAGACGAGGTGAATGAAGGGGACCTCGTAAGCATTGTTGTAGACCTCTTGGGTGGAGGCGTGCAGAATGCTGAGTTTGAAATTACCTATGGCGGGGAGGAAGGAATTTCCCCGGGTACTGACACACCGGAAATCTCAATAGAAGGTAAAAAGGCTGTCTTCAGATGGGTTCCTGGGTATCACAGGGGCGGAACCGATAACAAAAATTACTGGATTAATTTCAAAATCAATAAAAACATTGACGAAGAAATAGAAAGCAAGGTCCGCGTAACTGTCTTAAACAATAAATTAAATTCATTGAATAATGATTTTGCGGATGGCGATGGCGACGGGTATGGCAACAAGGATGAAAGGGATAATGGCAGTAATTCGGATGATTTTGAGGACTTCCCGCAAAACGATTTTGACTCTGATTTCATCTCGGATTTGAATGATGTTGACGACGACAATGACGGGGACCCTGATGAGACTGACTGCGAGCCCAGAAATCCACTGGTGCATCATGGCGCAGAGGAGATTTGCAATGACAGGATAGACAACGATTGTGACGGTTTCATTGACCGCGAGGACCCCTATTGCGGTGGCGGGCCTGGGGCGGAGTGCGGGAATGGTGTTGCGGAGCCGGGAGAGCAGTGTGACGGAGAAGATTTGAGGGGAAGAAGCTGTCCCTTGGAGGGTCATCCTAATGGTGGAGAACTGGCGTGTTATCCCAAGGGGCATGAGAGGGAGTGCAAGTATAACACAGAGGGTTGTTCGAGGTTACCGTTGCGGTCAAAGTTTGATGGCCGGACCACGGACTTTGGCAGAGAGCCTGACATGAACAATGTCAGGGACGCGATTCTAGAAATTTCTGCGCATGGAATGATACAATTCAAAGGGCAAAACCTGAATTTTCACACGTTAAACCTGGACAGGGATGTGACAATAGAAGCCAGGAAAATTGGAATTGACACGGGTAATATTCCACGTTTCCGGGTCCCCGCGGAACTCAGTTTTTACAACCTTTCGTTCACAGACCCCGTGGTTTTCAGGGACGGAGTTGCGTGTTCAACGTGTGAAAGAGTGAGTTACTCTGACGGTGTTTTGGTTTCCAGGGCCCCGTCTTTTAGCATTTATGAAGTCGCAGAAAAAGGGGCAGAACCACCACCAGGACAACCAGGCGGGCCAGACGGAGGCGGAGGAGGCGGGGGCGGCGGTGGAGGCGGTGGTGGCGGAGGCGGTGGTGGCGGTGGCTGTAATCCCACAATCGCTGACAAAGACGGGGATTGCATCACCAAGGACAAGGACTGCAGCGACTTTGACAAAAACGTTGGACAATGCACGGGCTGCAAAACGTGTTCACTTGGCCAATGCGTAGAAGGCCCACAATGTGAAAATGTTTCCGAAGAGGATTTTGACGGGGATGGCTTGACCAATGAAGAAGAATCCAAGTTGAAAACAGACAGCAACGTTGTGGATTCTGACTCTGACTTTGTCCCAGACTATCAGGAAGTCCTGGATAAAACCGATCCACTTGACCCAAAAAGCAATACTCCCCTGACGGGCTACTTCTTGATTTTTGCCCTTGCAGCAACTGCGATTGTAATTGCGGGTTTTACAGTCCTGCACAAATTCGTGGAAGAAAAGAAAAAGGCAAAGTGATAAAAAAAACATGGGTTTGCGGCTTAGGCTGGAAAAGCGGCTTTTTGTATTGACTGACACGGCCTGTTTTTGATTTGCTCTAAAATGCATGGAAAAACAGAGCAGAACGTTTAAATAAACCAAATCATTCTATTTTTTTGCATGTTTAAAAGAAAAGCGCTTATGCTTGCATCAGGCCTGTTTTTTTCCTCAATGGCTCTCGCGCAGGGGAGCGGTGAAACCACTGGCTCTGGAATTGTTTTCTATGCTTTGGCGGCTTTTGCATTACTTTACCTTGCAAGCCTTGTGTGGGTTTCTCTCCAGGTTCTTTCTTCTGCCAACAAAACCAAGTGGAAAGCTTTGTGGATAATTGCAGTGATTGTGCTTGGAGTATTCGGAGCCATATTCTTTTTAATTCTTGGAGAAAAAAAAAGGGTTCATGGAAAAAATGAAACACAGAAAGAAACCAGTTTGGCAAGAACCCAAGAGGCACAAGCTGGGGGAATTGACCTTTACTCTAAAGCAGACATTCAGCCAATGGCCAGTTTTAAGCCATCCCTTTCAAGTGGCCAGCAGGGGCAGCCTGTTGCCGGGCACAAAAAAATGCCCGCAGCGTTTTCACCAAAACCAGTACAGGAGTCAGAATTGAGTGAATATGCTAAAAAAGACGAGTTCGTGAAACCAAAAACCAGGGACTTGTTTGAACAGTTCAAAAAAGAAATTGCCCAGCCAGAACCCAAACCAGAGCCAGTTTTTGAAGCACAGCCAGTGGAAGAACCAGGGAAACAGGTTTCCGGCAGGACTGCAAGGGCAACAGAGGAAATAATTCTTTCACCAGGTGAAAAAACTGAAGTTGAAGAACTGGCCAGAATAATCGGGCCTGAAAAAAACGAGCACCCAAAAGAAGAAATACTCAACATTGTCCTTGAAAAAGGGTATTCAATTAACGTTGCAAGGGCAGTCCTAAAAGAACTGTTCAAGTGAAATTTTTCTCCTGGAACCATTTTTTAACCCTTTTTTTTCAAAAGAATGATTAATGGCAAATACGGATTGGAAAGAAACTGTGTGGCAGTCGGCGTGGGAAAAAAAACGCGCCTTTAAAATGAAGAAAACAGGCAAAAAGTTTTACTGCCTTGAAATGTTCCCCTACCCCAGTGGAAAGCTCCACATGGGGCATGTGAGAAACTATTCGATTGGTGATGCCCTTGCACGCTTCAAAAGAATGAATGGATATTCCGTCCTCTACCCAATGGGTTTTGACTCGTTTGGCTTGCCTGCAGAAAACGCTGCAATCAAGGCAAAAATCGATCCGCGCGAATGGACTGAAAAAAACATCCAAAGCATGGCAAGCCAGCAAAAGCGCCTTGGCTTTAGCTACGATTGGGAAAGAAAAATCGCAACCCACGAACCGGAATACTACAAGTGGAACCAATGGTTCTTCCTGCAATTTTTAAAGAAAGGCTTGGCTTACAAGAAAAAGGCAAGCGTGAACTGGTGCCCATCATGCCAGACCGTGCTTGCAAACGAACAGGTTGAAAACGGGCACTGTTGGAGATGCGATTCAGTAGTCACGCAAAAGGAACTTGAACAATGGTTTTTCCGCATCACTGCATACGCACAGGAACTCCTTGACGGCATTGACACGCTTTCAGGCTGGCCGGAGCGCGTGCGCTTAATGCAGAAAAACTGGATTGGAAAAAGCATTGGAGTTGCAATAAACTTTCCAATTGACAATTCAAATGAAACCATTACTGCATTCACAACTCGGCCAGACACGATTTATAGTGTTACTTTCCTTGCAGTTGCACCAGAACACAAGTTGGCAAAAGAACTTGCCAAAGGAACACCAAACGAGACAGCAAGCATTGAATTAATTGAAAAAATGAAAAACCAATCCCTGATTGAACGCTCTTCGCCTGAAGGAAAAAACAAGGAAGGTTTTTTCACAGGCAAATACGCAAAAAATCCCGTGAATGGAGAAAGAATCCCCTTGTGGGTTGCAAACTTTGTCCTTCCAGATTACGGCATGGGAATTGTAATGGCTGATGCACACGACCAGCGCGACTTTGAATTTGCAAAAAAATACGGTATTCCACTTAAGATGGTGATTTCACCAACAGGCACGCCAATAGACCCTTACCAGGCGACAGAAGCATTCACACAAGACGGCATACTTTATGGCTCTGGGGAATTCTCTGGCATGGAAAACCAAAAAGCAATTCCACTTATTTCAAATTGGATTGAACAGAAGGGCTTTGGAAAAAAACAGGTTTTTTTCAGGATACGCGACTGGCTTTTGTCAAGGCAGCGCTTTTGGGGCACGCCAATACCAATCATTTACTGCGACAAATGCGGCACAGTACCAGTCCCGGAAAAAGACTTGCCAGTCTTGCTTCCAAAAAAAGCCGAATTCACTGGGACCGGCAACCCGCTTGAAAAAGCAAGAGAATTCGTGAACGCAAAATGCCCAAATTGTAGGTCACCTGCAAGGCGCGAAACAGACACAATGGATACCTTTGTGGATTCAAGCTGGTACTTTTTCCGGTACTGTTCACCGCACGAAAAAAAAGCGCCATTTGAAAAAAAATCAACCCAAAAAATGGCCCCAGTCAACCAATACATTGGCGGAATAGAGCATGCAGTCCTCCACCTGCTTTACGCGCGCTTTTTCACAAAAGCCCTGCGTGACCTTGGCCTTGTAAAAATCGACGAGCCATTTGAACGCCTCCTTGCACAGGGAATGGTCATCAAGGATGGCTTGAAAATGAGCAAAAGCTATGGAAACGTTGTCTCGCCTGAAGAAATAATCGACAAGTACGGCGCAGACACCGCGCGATTTTTCATGCTTTTCTCCGCCCTGCCTGAAAAAGAGCTTGACTGGTCAGAACAAGGAGTCCAGGCAGCGTACCGTTTCCTGAAAAAAACATTTGAATTGTCAAAAGACAAAAAAATTGGCTTTGGAAAACCCAACGCCAAAAAACTTTCAATGCAGGGCCGCTTGGTGTTGAGCAAAACCACGCGCACGATAATTGAAGTGACCCAAAGGGTTGAAAATTTTGAATTAAATTTTGCGCTCTCGGAAATAATGACGCTGGTAAATGAAGTTCATTCCTCCACAGGGCTTGACAAGAACGTCAAAGGCTACGCTACAAAAACAATTGCCTTGTTGCTTAACCCGTTCTGCCCGCATGTGAGTGAATCCATGTGGAAAGAGCTTGGCCAAAAAGGATTCAGCTCGCTTGCAAAGTGGCCAATTGCAGACAAAAAATTGATTGACGTGAAAGCAGAAACAATGCACGAGCTCGTTGAAAACACGCGCCAAGACACCCGCAAAGTCATTGAGCTTTCAAAGATTTCTTCACCAAAAAAAATCACTTTCTTCACAGCCCCTGAGTGGAAGTGGAAAGCGGTTGAAGAACTGAAAAAACAAAAAATCTCCAAGCCGGACTTTTCTTTAATCATGAAAACCCTTTTTTCCAATCCACAATTTAGGGAAAAAGGCAAGCAAACAGAGGCTTTAGCAAAGTTCTTCATGCAAAGAATCTCTTACTACAATGACAAGGGGCAAATAAACGAGCTTGCAGCGCTCAACGAGGCAAGAAAACTGCTTGGAAAAGAATTTGGCTGCGAAATAGTGGTTTTAAGCGCAGACAAGGCACTGCCTGAACAAACTCAGAAAGCCTCAAATGCACAGCCGTTAAAACCGGCGATACTTGTGGAATAACCCTGGAAATTCTGGTGACTGGCAGCGGCTATCGATTATTAAACTATTCGTTCCAAACGAACATATGTTCATAATTGCTGAACTGTGGTTTTTATGGAGATTTTGTCGCGGCTGATTGATTCAGAATCAAAAGCAAAGCTGCTTTCTAGGCTAATGACGCGCCCTGACTCCTTTTCTGTTTCTGAACTGTCCCGCCTTGCAGACCTGTCTAAAGCATCGGTTTCAGTTATCGTAAAGCAATGGGGAAATGTTGGCCTTGTCCTATGCAGGCAACAGGGCAGAAACAAGCTTGTTTCCATCAACAAGGGTTTTTACCTGCTTCCTGAATTAAAAAAAATTTTTGAAAAGACAAGAAATTTTCAGAAACCCTTACTTGACAAACTGCAGTCTTTGCCTGTCCTTAAAAACAAGCAGGTCAAGGCAGTAATTGTTTTTGGCTCACGCTCAAGGAATGATTTTTTGCATGCATCAGATTTTGACGTATTAATAGGCCTTGAAAACAAAAACAGCCCTATTGCCGAAAAAATTGTTGAAAGCTTTGTTGAAGCAACCAAACAAACAGGAGTACGGTTTTCTCCTGCCTTACTTGACAAAAAAGACATTAAACAGCGGTGGAAAGAAAAAGACAAGTTTATCCTAAATGTTTTAACTACTGGAAAAATCCTAAAGGGGGCAAAGTGGCTTGGCGACTTACAGGCAACATCTTGATTTGGCTCTTGAACGCTTCCAGGCAGCCGAAGAACAGTTCAAAGAGGAAAAATACCATACTGCTGCACACCTTTTCATCAACGCGGCCGTAAATTTCCACAATACTTTGTGCCAAAAATTTTTGAATAAAATCCCAAGCCATAAACATCATTCAGACACAACTTATTTTCGTGACTTGGCCCCTTTTTTGAAAAGCGAGCTTTCAAAATACCAAGACGCTTACGAGTTTTTAATTGCCCACAAAAGCCAGGCAGACTATGGGGCGGAACTTTCCTTAAACGCAGCAAAGCAGATTTACCGCCGGGCAAAAATAATCAAGGAAATAGTTGAACGCCAGTTGTAACTTTCACATTTCTTCAAGCACGTTGATGTTCAACGCGTTCAAGCCTTTTTTCAGCACGACTGCAGTAGCTTTGACAAGTTCAAGCCGTTGCGGGTAAAACTCGTTTTGGTCAGAAATAACCCTTTGCTTGTGGTAAAATGAGTTAAACGATGATGCAAGCTCTAAAAGGTAATTTGCAAGCGTGTGCGTGGAAAAGCCTTCAGCGCTTGCAGAAACAATTTCAGGAAAACGAGAAATGAGGGCCAAGACTGCATTCTCTTCCTCTGAAAACGCTGTCTGCTCTTTGCTTTTTTTCGCGCTTTTTGCCTTTCTCTCAATGCTCTTGGCACGAGCATATGTGTACTGTAGGTATGGCCCTGTGTCGCCTTCAAAAGAGACAGTTTTGTCAGGTTCAAATAAGGTGTCCTTTACTGCGTCGGTTTTGAGCATGTAAAACTTTATTGCCGCCAAGCATATTTCCCGTGCGCGTTTTTCAACCTCTTTTTCCGGCAGGCCTGGAAAGCGTGAAACAATTTCTTTGCGTGCAAGTTCCTTGACATCCTTTATCAGGTTGTCTGCATCAATTATTTTTCCCTCACGGCTCTTGAGTTTTCCCTCGCGCAGGTTCACAAGGCCATAACTCAAATGAAACAATTTGCTGCTCCATGCAAAGCCAAGCAGTTCAAGAATTTTGAACAACTGCTTGAAATAAGTGTTTTGTTCAGAGGCGACAACGTAAACGGACCTGTCAAACCGGAATTTGTCAAACTTTATTTTTGCAAGAGCCAGGTCCTGCGTCACATAAACCGATGTGCCGTCTGCACGGAGTATTGTTTTTTTTCCAAGCCCGAACCCTTCAAGGTCACAAATTACGGAATTTTCTTCGTCTTTTACAAAAACGCCTTTTTTCACTCCAAGCTCTATTATTGGCTGTGCTTGCCTGAAAAACTCGCTCTCCTTGAACCGGTGGTCAAACTCAGAGCCAAACTCTTTGTACGTTTCAAGAAAACCATTTTCAGCCCACGCATTCATTTTCTTCCAAAGAACAAGAGTTTCTTTGTCTCCTTTTTCCCAATTCTGAAGCATTTCTGTAAGCTCTTCCTTTAGTTCAGGGAGTTCTTTTTCCATCTTGTGGTAAAGCACGTAAAATTTTCCAACAAAGTGGTCGGATTTCAGCCCCTCTTTTTCAGGGTTCGAGTTGTTTCCCCATTTTTTGTACGCCAGCATAGATTGGCAAATGTGGATTCCCCTGTCATTGAACAAATCAACTTTCGTGACTTTTGCGCCAGTCAGCTCAAGCAGGTTAGATATCGCCATTCCAAGGGCATTGTTCCTCAAATGCCCCACATGAAGCGGCTTGTTGGTGTTTGGCTGGGAATACTCAAGCACGATTTTTTTCCCCTTGTTTGCAGTGCTTTCGCCAAAGTTTTTGCCGAAAACATCCTCTAAAGTTTTTTTACCCAAAAAACTTTGGTCAACAAAAAAATTCACGTACGGCCCCGCAGGCATAACTTTCGTGATTTCTTTTCCAGGCTGGATTTTTGCCGCCAACTCTTTTGCAATTTCAACCGGCGCCTTTTTGTAAATTGGAGCCAGTTTGAAAACCGGAAAGGCAATGTCCCCAAGCTCTTTTGAAGGTGGCGCCTCAAGCATTTCAAGTATTTGCTCTCCAGAAAAACCGTGCACTTTGAGTTCTTTTTCCAGTGCCTTAGAAACCAATTTTTTTAGTTCAAGCATTATGTTTCTTTAAGCAGGCAACTCTTTAAAAACTTCGGTGGAAAAAAGCGGTTTGAGTTATTGTTTTTTTATTTCCAAAAGCGCCTGCCAGTAGCCAAAGGCCTGTTTTTCTTGGCCATTGTTTTTTCTGAGGCTCAGGTGGTTAAACAACCCATTTCCGGCAGCCACGGAAGTGTCATGTGGTAAAATCCAGACAATGGCTTCAAGCTCCAACTCTTGGGTTAATCCAAGCAGGCGGATGAGATACTCTTTTTGCGATTCTTCTGTAGCGGGTATTCCTGCAATTTCTTCTGAAGGCCACCCGGTCTCAGTGATTATCACCGGCTTGTCAGTGAATTGTTTTATTTCAGCAAGGTACCCATCAGGAATTTCACCCGGCGTGGCATAGTCAAGGAATGGGTAAACCGTGAAACCGACAAGGTCAAGTTTATCCTCGAATTCCCTGATTATTTCCCAGTGCTTTGTGTGCTCTGCGTCACTCAGCTTTCCACCGCCCTTCATGTATTCAACCTGGAAAACAGTGAACACTTTCGTGCCAGGGCTGGCATTTTTTATTGCATCAAAAGTTTCCCTGTATAATGCGACAAAGTCTGCAAAACCTGCCGGGCTTTTCTCATAGTACCGGTTTATTTCCACTCCAAGTGCAAGGTATTTTGGCCTGAATTTTTCCGCAATCGCCACAGCAGTTGACTTGAACCCTTCGCCATTGTTTTTGACATAATTGTCGGCTTCTTCCTGTGAAAGAGAATCCGGTTCAAAACCAATTGCAACAATGGGTATGATTTTTTTTTGTTCTGCAAGCCCAAAAGCAGTGTGCACCTGCTGTGGAATGTTTTCAACAAGCGTGTCATTCCATCCGGAGTAAACCCCAAACAATTCCCCGCTTTCAGGCAGCCTGTCAAACAAGTCCTTCCAGTCAGCTTCACTGCTTTGAGGGTGATTTTTTGGGATAAACCCAGCCATTCCAATCAAAAAGCCCCTCTCTGTTATGGGAAGCTCTTTTGCAAGAGGTTTTTTTTCCTTTGCAGCCGTAGTGCCAGTTGTGGTGCCTCCCTGAACTGGTTTGTCTGGCTGGCTATCGGCTTTTCCTGTTTCCTGGTTTTCATTTCCTGCTGCCTGCTGTTGTGTACAACCTGAAATAAAAACTACCGCAATGAAAAGAACAAAAAGCAAGTTTTTGAAGTTCATACTTTTATTCTTAGTTTTCCATGAATAAAAGAGTTATCATTTAGTTTGGGGCAATGTCATTTCAAAAGCCACACAAGCAGTGCTTTTTGCGCATGCAGGCGGTTTTCAGCCTGGCCATAGATTATAGAATTTTTTGAGTCCAAGACCTCACGCGTGACCTCTTCGCCAATGTGCGCCGGGAGGCAGTGCATGAAAAAACGGTTCCCAAGCAAGTGGGGCGTGACACGGTAATCTTGAAATGCATGGAGCCTTTCCTTGCGCTCGTTTTCCTCGCCCATGGAAATCCAGGTGTCAGTGTAGGCAAAATCAGCCCCCTCAACAGCATCCTCTGCGCTCCTGAAAAGCTTTAAACAATTCTTTTTTTTGCCAAACTCAACTGCCTTTCCGTATGGCTCATATCCCTCGGGCGTTCCAACACGCATGTGAATTCCAAGCATTGCGCATCCAACTATAAGAGAATTGCAGACGTTATTCCCATCTCCGACAAACGCAACAGTGGTTTTTGACAATGGTTTTTTAGTTTTCTCTTTTATCGTCAAAAGGTCTGCGAGTGCCTGGCAAGGATGCCAAAGGTTGTCCAGCCCATTTATGAGCGGCACTGTGGACACGTTTGCAGCTTCAACCATGTCACTGTTTTTGTAAGCCCGGAACATTATCGCATCCACGTACCTTGAAATGGACAAAATCTCATCCTTGATTGCACCCCGCGTAAAATTAGTCGCGCGCCAATCAAGAAAAATCGCGTGCCCTCCAAGCTGTGTCATCCCGGCCTCAAACGAGACGCGTGTGCGTGTGGAGGTTTTCTGGAAAAGCATTGCCAAAGTTTTTCCTTCAAGTGAGCGGGAAAATTTTTTCGGATTTTTCTTCACACGTGCAGACATTGCAAGCAGTTCAGAAAGCTCTTTTTGCGAAACGTCAAGCAATGATAAAAAGTGCCGTGGTTTTTCCATAATTGTCCTTAATAGTTACCGTTTAGGCGTATAAAAACTTTAACAGTAAAAATAGTAAAAGCGGCCCCGGAGGGATTTGAACCCTCGACCTACTGCTCACAACCCTTATGCTGTTTTTTTAATGGTTAGAAGGCAGTTGCCCTATCCAGGCTAGGCTA
>JAUSEO010000044.1 GCA_030651515.1 archaeon
GAGTTTTTACGTTTACAATTACAAGGAAGACATCGAGGCTGCAGTTGAGGCAATCGAAAAAACTTTCAGGCTCATGGGAAAGTGAAAAAAAATGGATTCAAGCGTTTACTCTGAAATAATCCTCGAGCTTTACAGAAACCCGCCAAACTACGGAAAACTTGTTGACTGCAACCTCCATGCAAGCGGGGGCAACCCTTCATGCGGGGACATGGTTTCATTTGAGGCAAAAATCGAGGAGGGAAAAATCTCGGACGTGCGGTTCACTGCCACTGGGTGCGCAATCAGCAAGGCGGGCTGTGCAATGCTTACGGAAATGGTGAAAGGAAAAGCCGTGAAAGACACACTCAAGCTTGAGGGAAAAGACCTGTTTGAAAACATGGGGGATGTAATCCAGACAAGAACCAAGTGCGCGCTTTTGGGCCTGGTCGTGCTAAAGCGCGGCCTTGAAAAATTCGAGGAAAACAAAATGGAAAAAACGGTTGTTGAAGGAATAAAGATTTGAAGAGAGCAGCGCAATGGCTTCAAACAAAAATGCCCCTGAATATGAGATTACAAAAGAAAGCTATAACAATAACCCGGCTTACATAAAAAAACTCCAGTTGTTCAACTGGCAAAACCAAATCAACGAATTCATTAAAGGGCTGGATGGAAAAAAGGTATTGGATGCAGGCTGTGGGGCCGGGCGTGACATTAAAGAATTCCTGAACAAAGGTTTTGAAGTCACGGGTGTTGATTATTCTGTTGAAAACATAAAAGTTGCAAAGCAAAGTTTTCCCCGCGCAAAGCTTTTTGAAGGAAACATCTTGCAGATGGGTTTTATTCCAGGCAATTCTTTTGACGGCGTATGGGCCTGCGCTTCTGTACTGCACGTGAAAAAAGCGGATTTGCAGCGAGCCCTGCAAGAGTTCAGGAGAGTCCTGAAACCAAAGGGCAGGCTGTTTGTTTCAGTGAAAAAAGGCGAAGGGGAAAAAATTGTTGAAGACGAGGCTGGAAAAAGGTTTTTCAGTTTTTATAAAGAGAGTGAAATGAAAGAAGCGATTGAAAGAGCGGGTTTTAAGGTGACAAAAATTGAGGTAGTCAGGCATGAGCAGTTAACCGGAAGAGACCCTCAAAAACCCGACTGGATTTGCTTGTACGCACAAAAAACTTAACGGGCAGGCATTAGCAGCGGAAATACACTGTCGAAAACTTTTAAAACATGTTTACATGTAATACATACAGGTGGTTTGTTGTGACTGTAAGTGCAAGAGGGGTTGACAAGCAGGTTTACAGGAAATTCAAGGCAAAAAGCGTGGAAATGGGTTTAAAGACAGGCACAGCCATGACTTTGGCCATGGAAGAGTGGATTGGGAAAAAAGAAAAAAAGAAAAAAAAAGTTGAAAGTTTTTTTGACAAACTAAAGCCATGGGATTGGGGAAAGGGAAGCGAAAACTCGAGTCTTGAAATTGATGAAGTCATTTACGGGCTGAAAAGATGAGCATTTTACTTGACTCAAGCTTCACCATTGCATTTGCAAACCAAAAAGACAAGTACCATGAAAATGCGCTTGGGCTGTCTGAATTAATAAAAAGCAAGGAATTTGGGGAAGTTTTCACTTCCACCTATGTTTTTGATGAAACAATCACCTATATTTTGGCAAGACACGGGCATTCAAAAGCTGTTGAAATAGGAAAGATGCTTTTGAATTCTGAAATCACAGTATTAAGGGTTTCAGAAAATGTTTTTGCACAAGCATGGGAACTATTCCAGAGCAGACAAAACCTTAGTTTTACTGACTGCACAAACGTAAAATTAATGGCTGAACACAACATCAAAAACCTTGCGACGTTTGACCACCATTTCAGGCAGTTCAAAGAAATAAACCTTTTAATTTGAATAACAGTGGGATAAGTTATGGCAAAAACTTTTGACGTGGCAGTTATTGGCGCTGGGCCTGCTGGCGGCTCGGCGGCTTTGCATTCGCAGAAAAACGGGTTAAATACACTGATTATTGAAGAGCACCAAGAAATCGGGGTACCGGTTCATTGCGGTGAGTGTCTTTCGGATGTGGCGATAAAAAAATTCAATTTCAATATACCGAAAAAAGTGATTGCAAAAGACGTGAAAGGCGTTCGCGTTGTTTTCCCTGACCGCACAGCACCGGTTCTCTCCGAAGACGGGTATGTACTGGAAAAGCATTTGTGGGAGCAGTGGATTGCAGAGCAGGCAGTAAATGAAGGGGCACAGCTTGAATTGAACACGCGCGTGTCTGACCTGCAGAGGCAGAACGGGAAATGGAAAATCAAGGCAGGAGAAAAAGAATTCGAGGCAAAAGTCCTGATTGACGCAAGTGGCGTGCAGAGCTTTTCCTCTTCGAAACTTGGCTTGAACGAAAAAAGGTTTGACGCCGTGATTGGAATCCAGTATGAAATGCTTGACGTCAAAACGGATGGTTACCTTGATTTTTACTTATGGCCAAAATTAAGCCCGCATGGTTACTGCTGGATGATACCAAAAAACGATGGGCGCGCAAACGTGGGGCTTGTGACAAACGAGAAGAACAAGGCAAAAGCATTTCTTGACGAGTTCATAAAAGAGCCTGAGTTTGCGGGGAAAAAAATCGTGAAAACCTTTGGTGGCCTGATTCCAAGTTCAGGGCCGCTGCCAAAAACTTTTTCCGAAGGATTAATGCTTGTCGGGGACGCGGCGGGTTTCACAAGCCCGGTTTTTGAAGGCGGGTCGCACCTGGGCTTGATGAGCGGGAAGTTTTCTGCAGACGTTGCAAAAAAAGCTGTTGAAAAAAACGATTTTTCCCTGCAGGCAATGTCAGAGTATGAGCAGCTTTGGAAAGCAGAATTCCCGCCTTACGCGAAAATAATCCAGGGACGCGATGCATTGTATGGCCTTAGTGATGATGAACTGAGTGCACTTGGAAGGGCGCTTCCAGGTGAACTGCACAACCTTAGCCTTGCAGACAAAATTTCAACCGGGTTAAAACTCTTGTTTCACAAGCCTTCCGTTTTGGCAAAAGGGATAAGGCCGATTGCACGCGCGTTCTCCTACAGCCAGGCAAGATACTACGGCTGGTGAGGCTGGATTTTTTCGTGATTTATTTTGAGTGACGGGACAAAATCAGGTGAAAGCTTTTTCTCCTCTTCCAAAAGCCTTGCATAGTCTGTTTTTGTGGCCGGGTGGTTTGGCCCAAGCGCGTCACACATTTCCTTGCCGGTGGAAGTTTCAAGAGTCCCTATTTCCCGGGCTATTTTTATTATCTCTGTCTTGTCAAAGGACAAAAGGGGCCGGATAACGGGCAATTGCACCGCGCGGTCAATGGAGGACAAATTGCTTAGTGTCTGGCTTGAAACCTGGCCAAGGTTCTCGCCTGTGAGCAAAAAGTCTGCTTTTTCTTGTTCTGCGAGCTCTGCGGCCTTGCACAGCATGAGCCTTTTGGTGAGGACAAAATAGTAGTTGTAAAAGCATGTGCGCGAGATTTCTGCGAACGCACCGCTTGCTTCGCACAGGAAAAAGTCTTTTATGCCAAGCATTGATGCAAGTTTTCGGGACTTTTCGGTTGGCTGTTTGCCCGTGATTTTTTCAGTCGAAAAGTGAAGGGCGCACAAATCATGGCCCTCTTTCAGTGCCAAGTGGCCGGCTACCGCGCTGTCGATTCCACCACTGAGCAATAAAATCCCCTTGTGCATAAAAATACCTTTGCAGGCATCTAAATTAAAAAAAGCCTATTGAATTGCTTGATAAACATTGCAGTGCTGGTTCCTGCAAAAATTCAGCACAACCTATCTTACTTTTTAGTGAAGGATAAAGAAATAGTAAGATTTATATGCATTTGGACGCCAATTAATATGGTGGTTTGGTGGAGACTGTTACCTTGTCAAGCAAGTTTCAAATAGTGATTCCAAAAAAGACTAGGGGTGACCTTAATCTTAAAGCTGGCCAAAAGCTCGTGGTTATTGAAAAAGGAAATTCAATAGAGTTGGTAAAAATTGGGCCCCTCAAGGAAGCAAAAGGATTAATCAGGAAGACTTCCACAAAAGACTTGCGTGATCACAGTGAACGTTTTGATTGACTCAAGCGGCTGGATAGAGTTTTTCTCAAAAGGCAAAAAATCCGGAAAAATTGAAAAATATATCCAAAATGCCTCAAAAGAAAGCAATTTTGTCCCTTCAATTGTTCTTTTTGAGGTATACAAAAAAATAAAAAAAGAATTCGGTGAAGACAAAGCCAACCAGGCAGTGGCATACATTGTTGATTCGGCTAAGATTATAGTTTTAGATGAAAGAATCGCTATTTATGCGGCAGAAATGAGCCTTCAAACCGGCCTTGCAATGGCTGACGCGATAATTAAAGCCACGGCAGACCTGAAAAATGCAGAACTGAAAACATTAGACAACCATTTTAAAGGCATGGCAAATGTTGAAATAATCTGAAACATTTTCACCGTTTTCTACCGAAAGCTTAAAATCATTGAACGAGAAAGAAATTAGTTTTACGGGAGGTAATTTCTTTGGGGACATTTGTCGAAGTTGCAAAAGAATCAGACATTCGCGAAGGCGAGGGAAAAACAGTGCAGGCGAATGGAAAAGCCATTGCCTTGTACAAAAAGGGCGGCGCGTTTTATGCGCTTGACAACACCTGCGCACACGCAGGCGGCCCCCTTGGCGAGGGAACACTCGACGGGGAGCTGGTGACCTGCCCGCTCCACGGGTGGCAATACCACCTGAAAACAGGGGCATGCGATACCGTCCCAGGGATGGAAGTTGCAAGCTACAAAGTGAAAACGGAAAACGGGAAAGTATTCGTGGAAGTGTGAAATTTAATTCCCCGCAGTTCCCAGCAAAGGCAGACTAGGCAAGCTGGAATGTAGTTTATCTATTTCATCTTTTGAGCCTGCAAGGACTAGATTGTTTTTAGCCCCACCATGTGAATCTAGTATGAGAAAATATCTTTTGGACTGCAATTCCCTTTCAATCAATTCTTTTTTTTTCTGGTGTAACACATTAGCACTTGTTTCAAGCAAGCCTAGTAAGATTGGTCTAGGCAAAAACCGCAGAAGCAGAGTGGGATAGGGGAGCGCCCCTATGACCCCCGATTGCGCCTCGCTTCCCCGCCAACCCCTCCGCTCTGAGGCTGCGGGGTTGTCGCACCCCCGCTCGGCGCCTCTACAACTCAAAACATTTT
>JAUSEO010000051.1 GCA_030651515.1 archaeon
TGAATACTCTCGCAGGTCAGCTGAATTTTGTGTGTGAAAAATAATATCAACCATAATATCAACCGCTGATTTCCAATATTTAAGGTAAGATGCTACAACTTTTCACTGATTAGCCCCGGAGAGATTCGAACTCTCGTCCCCGGATTCAGAGTCCGGGATCCTTGGCCGCTAGACTACGGGGCTGTAAAAAAATAATATAGAACTTGTTTCTCGGCAAGTTTTATAAAAAGTTTTACCGGCGGCGTGGGGGGAATCTAATTCTCCCCGCTTTTCCAGCGACAATCCTGGCTATTTCGGATAAAACAGCTCTTTTTCGCCTGGACATTGGCGCTGGCAAATGAACTGGCGGCTTGAACATTTCTTCAATGGCGCCAAGATGGGTTTTTACACGGCGGTCAAGAGCCAGGTTGTCCACTGAAATTTTTTTATCGTTCATTAATTCCCTGGATGCCAACCCGGATTTTGTTCTTTGGCCTTGATTGGCCTCATGATTCACAGCCCGTAAAAAGGATTGAATCGCTTCCTGTGGGCCTATGGTTTCGCGACTTTTTAAATGCGTGTCAATCCAGGTAAAGTGCACTGGAATTTGTCGCCCATATAAATTAATTGCCTTTTTTTGCTGGGCTTTGAGTGGTTGGTTGCCCATAAATGTGAAAAAATTATTTTCCAAATTTTCTGTCCCGGTTTTCAAAGTCTTTTATTGCAAGGTCCAGGTCCTGTTTTTGCAGTTCGGGCCAGCACTTGTCAATGAAGCACAATTCGGAATAAGCTGACTGGTAGGTGAGAAAACCGCTCAGCCTTTTTGTGCCGGAAGTTCGGACAATCAGGTCCGGCTCTGGCATGTTGGAGTACAAAAAATTTTTGAACGAATCCTTGTCAAGTTCGGATGGTGAAAGCTCGCCGTTTTTTGCAAGGCCTGCGATTTTTTTTGCCGCGTCAACTATTTCCTCCTGCCCGTTGTAGCCAAGCGCAAGGAAAATTGTTTTCTCTGAATTTTTTTCAGTGAATTTTTCTGCTTCAAGCATTTTTTGCTGCAGGGTTTTTGGAAAAATTTCCTTTTTACCCATAAATCTGAGGTTAATTCCGTTTTCATGGATGAATTTGTTGTTTTTTATTTTGTCCAGCTCGTTTTCAAATATCTTGAAAAGAACCGAGAGTTCCTGTTTTGTCCTTGTCGCGTTTTCAAGCGAAAGCGTGTAGAAGGTCCCGGTTTTTATGGACGGGTAATAAGTAAGCCATTCGAGGACTTGCCAGGCTTTTTGGGTGCCAAGAGAGTAGGCTGAAAACAAGTCAAGGCCTACGGCTTGTGCAAAACGGCGGTTGCCGTCAGGAATGAATGCAATCGAGTAAAGCTTTGACAAAAAAAACACCATTAATTGGGAAAGAACTGAATCTAATATTCAGGAGAGTTTTTATAATAGTTATTATCAAATAAAAGTGAAAGCCTTTAAAAAAATCAGGTGTCATTGGTGCAAAAATCGAAAGGAGCAAAAAATGGTTCCCTGGACAAAAGCCAGGAGAATGCACTGCACATGATTAGGGATTTAAAGGCAAAAATGCATGAGATTGAAAAGCTTGAAAAAAGGCTGAAAAGGGAAGAGCTAAAAATTTCCCCGGAGCAAACCAAAAAGCTCATAGAGGAAATAAAGGTCCCTTCACTTGAAATTATAAAAGAAGAAAAGAAAAAAGTTGCCTAAATGACGCTCACAAATATTACAAAGAACAAGACGGTTATTGAACGCACCCGCATAGCCGTGGGATTTTTTTCACAGCTTCGGGGCCTCATGTTTGAGAAAAAGAAAAACTTTGATTATGCACTGGTTTTCCCGCTTCACATGGAAGGCAGGTTCTCTGCCTCCATTCACTGCTTATTTGTTTTTTTCCCAATTGATGTCGTTTTCCTGGACCGTGAAAAAAAAGTCGTTGACATTAAAAAAAGCCTGATGCCGTTCACGCCCTTCTGCATACCATCAAAGCCGGCAAAGTATTTTGTAGAACTTCCTGCAGGAAAAAGCAATGGGGTTGAAATTGGCGACCAGTTAGAATGGAAGTAAAAAAACCCTCAAAAAAAACCAGTTTTGTATTGTAGCCAAATTATTCGAAATTACTTGTTCAACCAACTGGAAAACTAATTGGAAGCGATTTTAACATAATTTTAGGCAAGGTTTTTGATGATTAAAAAATTATTCACCCCGATGCCCAATGCATCCAAAAATAGTGTTTTGAGAATCAATTAAAATTTTTTGAGAATAGTATTGAGAATAAGGGTCTTCAACGGGCAGAACTTCATTGCATTGCGCATCAAGTATTATTTCTTGAAAATTTTCCAAAGGTTTTCCACTTAGCGTATAAATGTATTCATCTGGGGTTTGAAGGGTGAAAGAGCAAGAATTAATCTTTCCATTTGTAATTGAAACAACTTCAGTTAAGGATTTACAACTATACCCAATAATAGGAGCTGGACCATCCGAAGTAGATTTGTTCTGGTTCGCCAGACAACCCGCAAATAAAATTATTCCAAGAAGCAAAACCAACTTTAAGTAATTTTCCATAGTATTCAAATACAGTTTATTAAATAAAAACATTTTCTTTAATTTCACTTTTCCAAGTATTTTAAGTGTTTCTGGACGATTTTTCCGTTTATTCTTTGGCTTTGAACCTGGCATTTGTATTGGCAATGCAAAAAAATAAAAAGACAATAAACGAACTATTTATAGACAATTGACGAAAGAGTTTTTTTGCATGTTTTTTGAAGCGGTTGGCTGGAGAATAACTGAAATACCCGAAAGCCAGCTTAACAAGAAACTGCGTGAAAAAGAAAAATACTGCATCGCAGAGCTCAGGAACACAGACAAAATATACATAATAAGGGATTTTCCTCGCCTCTCCAAACAGGAACACGAGGTCATTGAGCGGGCTTTTGAGGAACTCCTTGAACTGAAAAAATCACCTGCAACAATTTCCATGAAATCACTTATTGCAGAATTCTGCGAAAAAAACCTGATTGAACTTGAAAAAGACCAGCTTGAGTACCTTTCACGCGTTCTTGAAAGCACAGTAAATGGTTTTGGGGTTTTTGACAATTTTCTTGCAAACGAAAACATCGAGGAAATTGCAGTGAATGGTGCAGGCAAAAAAAATCCAGTGTTCGTGTACGAAAAAAATTTCGGGTGGCTTGCTTCAAACGCTTTTTTTTCAAGAAAAGAAAATGTGCTGAACCTTGCAAACAAGATGGCAATGAAAATCGGGCGCCAGCTTGGCAGCCAGACGCCTCTTCTGAATGCATTTTTGCCTGATGGAAGCAGGCTGAACGCCTGCATGCCCCCTGTTTCGGCAGAGCCGACAATCACAATCAGGAAGTTCAGCAAAACTCCTTTCACGCCCCTTGACCTCCTGAACAAAAAAACCATTTCACCCAAAGCGCTTGCTTTTCTGTGGCTTGCAATGCAGACAGATTTGTCGGCAGTGATTTCAGGAAACACCGGAAGCGGGAAAACCACCACGCTTAACTCGCTTTTCAGTTTTGTTCCAAAAAATGAGCGAATAGTTGTCGCAGAGGAAACACCGGAAATACGGCTTTGCCATCCGCACGTTGCACGCCTGAAAACAGTGGAACAAATCGGGGTTTTAATGAACGAAATAGTGACAAACACGCTGCGGATGCGGCCCGACAGGGTAATCGTTGGAGAAGTGCGGACAAGG
>JAUSEO010000045.1 GCA_030651515.1 archaeon
GAAAATAAAAACGCCTGTTTTGGAAAAGCTTTTGAAAAAAGTTAGCGGCGGCTATTGTTTGCTTGATACCGGCGGCCCAAAAACCGGGGCCAAAAATGCCAAATGGAGGGTAATTGAAAACATCTCCAAAAAAGAACTGGAGGCAGAACTGTGATTTCGCCAAACGCCATTGCAAAAATTTCCAAAAAAGAAAGCATTGGCTTTGGAATAATCGAAAAAGATTATTTCATCACGCTATTGCTTGAAGGAATTGTCAGCGTGCCTGCCTTAAAGCAGAACCTTGTTTTTAAGGGCGGAACTGCTTTGAGAAAGATTTACTTTAAAGACTACCGTTATTCTGAGGATTTGGACTTTACCCTCAAAAACGCCATGAAAGAAAATGAACTCAGGGAATTGTTTGAAGAGGCGTTTGCTTATCTGAAAAAAGAGCACAACGCAGATTTTTTGGTGAAGAGTTTTTATTCCCGAAAGTGGTTTTCTGACATAAAAATCCAGTTCGTTGGCCTTAAGGTGCAGAAAAATACAATTGCCATAGACCTGATGGCTGATGAAACCATTGAAGGCACCGTAACGGAAAAGAGTGTTTTGAACCCTTATTACAAAAAGGCTTTTTTTGTGCCAGTATACTCTTTGGATGAAATTCTTGCAGAAAAACTGAGGAGTTTTTTGCAGCGAACCCGTGTAAGGGATTATTTTGATGCGTGGTTTATTCTGACGAAAGCGAAAAGCAAGATTGACAAAAACAAATTAAAAAAAATTTTTTTGAAAAAGGCCGAATACAAGAAGCTCTCCTTTTCCGGCAAAAAAGAATTGTTTGACTCTGCAAAAATTGAGCAGGCAAGAGCGTATTACCAAAGCCAGCTTGGAAACCAGCTAAACAAGCTGCCTCCTTTTGATAAACTTGTGGAGGAGCTGCGCACTGCGGTCAATGATTTGGATTTATAATTCAAAAAAAAATATTGGAGGTTAAAGTGATGGCGCCAAAACAGGAAGTTGTTGAAAGGCAGGAAAACGTAACAAAGCTTGTGCTTGAGGGTCTTTCTTCAGGTGAAATAGCCACAGGGCATTGAATGTATCCATTCGGCAAATTTAGCGGGACAGGCAACGTACAAGGAGTATTTGTGCCCGGGAGTTATTTAAACCAGGCTGGGTTTTTCGAGCGGTAATGTCAAAAGCCAGGGGCTTTAGTGTCACTTGTTTTTTTTGTTTTCTTCTACAAACTTGTGCATGACGGTAAAACCAGCGATTACAATAGCCGCTGCTGCGAGAACAAAAATCAAAAAGTAACCCGTCACGGGGGCACTGCTTTTCGGGTCAAGTGGGTCGGTTTTATCCAGGACTTCCTGGTAATCTGTGACAAAGTCAGAGTCAGAATCCACAACGTTGCTGTCTGTTCCAAGCTTGGACTCATCTTCATTGGTCAAGCCATCCCCGTCAAAATCCTCTTCGGAAACATTTTCACATTGTGGGCCTTCTACGCATTGGCCAAGTGAACACGTTTTGCAGCCC
>JAUSEO010000057.1 GCA_030651515.1 archaeon
CAAACCAAGAAGATATTGTAAGAAACCTCATGAAGCAAGAGCAAAAAAAAGCTTTTGTAGACCGCACCTCATCATTAGGCAATTATACTGACGCGATAAAACAGCACGAAAAAAGCCTGACAAAACTGGAAAGAAACAAGATTGGCTTCGAAAACAAGCTCGATAGAATGCTCCACCCAATGCAAGCAAAAAACACTCCAGAAGCAGAAAAACAAAGAATCCTGGATTCAATGAAACAACTCCAAAAACAATACTTAGGAAGCAAAACCATAGACGCACGAACTTACGGGCTAAAACAAGGAATCATGATAAAACAACTCTCAGAAATAGAAAAACAAATCAGCCTTGAAGAAGTAAACCAAAACCTTCGCATAAAAGGCAAGCTAGGATTCTTTTGGAAAATAATTTACAACAAAAGGTAAAAAAAATGAGCAAAACCAAAAATACTGCAAAAATTTTAATGCTGCTCTTAATACTATTAGCAAGTTTAACAGCCAGCGCCGCGACAATAGACTCAAACCGCACGCTATCACTTGAAGCAAAAAACGCGCAAAACCAACTCAACCAATTGCAAGAAACAATCCAAAAAATACAGTACAACAAACTAACAACCCAAAGAATTAACGACCTCCTAACAATAGCAACACAAGCCTACATTCAAGAACTAGAACAAGAAAAATACGGCAATTCCCCAGATTACACGCAAACCCTTAATAAAATAAAAGAAGCCAACCAAATCGTACAACTCGCGCTTCAAACAAAAACAGAACTAGATACATTAAAAACCCAAATAAATGACACCAAAACACAAAACCCAAACGCAGACTTCACAGAAACAACCAAAAGCTACCAAAACGCGCAAAACGAGTTCAAAAACGAAAGATACGAACTAGCAGAAGTCAAAATTCAAGAAACCTATTCAAAACTAACCCAAGCAACCACGCTCCAAGCAAAAACCAGTGCAATGTACGAGGAAACAGCAAAAACAATCACAAACTATCTCCAAAACAACTGGCAAACAATCCTGGCAATACTGGCAACAATCACAATTTTATATTTAATTCTAAGAAACCAAATAAAAAAAGCCCGGTTAAAAAACAAGATAAAAGCAGCAGAACAAGAACTCAAAATAATCCAAGAACTCATAAAAAAAACGCAAAAAGACTACTTTCAAAAAAACACAATGCCCCAAACAATCTACAATTCCAGAGTAAAAACCTACATGGAAAAAATCCGCGACCTGCACGCCAAAATAGCCTCATTAAACGAGCAATTGGCAACCGCAAGCAATAAAAACCCTCAAAACAATAAAAAATAGGAGAAGACGAAAAATGCAAAACCAAGACTACTTAAAAGCCATGCAAAAAAAAGAATACCTAAAAACCGGCATTACAGGCCTGGACCAATTATTAATGAAAGGAATACCAAAAGGCGCAGCCATACTAATAGAAGGCGGGCCAGGAAGCGGAAAAACAATGCTAGCCCTCCAACTAGCATGCAATTTTGCAAAAGACGGAAAAAAAACATTATACATGAGCTTTGAAGAACCAGAAACAAACCTAATATGCCACATGATTGAAGACCTCGGTCAAAACCCAAAAGACCTCTTAAGCAAAGACTTGCTTAGGGTAAAGAGATTCAGCGCGCTAGACATAGCAAGAAGCGTTGAAGCCCTACTATCAGAAGCAAAAAACGAATTGTTAATAGACGTGCATCCAATACTAATACCAGAAGACTACAACCCAGAAATAGTAATATTCGACTCACTAACAGCAATCAGTTCAGCATTCAGCGGAGAAAAATACAGGTTCAGAATCTACATGGAACAATTATTTCGCTACCTAGAAAAAAACAACATAAACAGTTTCCTAATCAGGGAAACAAGCCGGCCCTCGCACATAGGCCTGCCAATAGCAATGGCAGACGAAGCAGTAAGCTTCCTATCAGATGGAATAATCGTAATATACAACGTATTCCACCAAATTGGACAACGCGAAAGAGCAATAGAAATATTGAAAATGCGCGGAGCTGACATAACGCAAAAAATCGTGAAAATGGAAATAATAGACAAAAAAGGCGTATTCGTACACCCAAACATCCAGCCAACAACCAAAGAAAAATACACGCTAACTT
>JAUSEO010000065.1 GCA_030651515.1 archaeon
CAACAGTAACGGGGTTTGTCAAGCTGCCACGCTTTGCCGGGCCGGTCCTTGAACGCGAGCTTGTTGCACTGGAGAAACTCGACAACAAAAACGAACCGAAACTCCTCATTCTTGGCGGGGCAAAACCAGAGGACAGCATTTCAATCCTCGGCTCCATGCTTGAAAAAGGCTACTGCAATGAAGTCTGCCTCGGCGGCCTGTTTGGCGAAATGTTTTTGGCGGCAAAAGGCACAAAGTTTGGAAAAAAAGACAAGTTCCTTCAGGAAAAAGGGTATGCTAAAGTGGAAGGGGAAATCAAAAAAATTCTTTCAAAGCACAGAGACAAAATCATTTTACCGGTTGACCTGGCGGCCTCAAACGACGGAAACGACAGAAAAGAAATCAGAGTGAATGAGTTGCCGACGGACATGGACATCATGGACATAGGCCGAGAAACAACGGAAATGTTCAAGAAAAAAATCAGGAGTTCAAAAATAGTTGTCTACAACGGCCCGATGGGGGTATACGAGAACCCTATCTTTTCCATTGGCACAAAAAAAATACTTGAAACAATCGCATTCGGGAGAACGTTCTCCATCCTTGGCGGCGGGGACACAGAAAGGGCAATCTTTGCACTCGGATTGTTGCCGCAGGATTTTTCACACCTAAGCCTTGCTGGAAAAGCGTTGCTTGAGTACCTTGCGGGGGAGAAACTGCCGGGATTGGAAATACTGAAACAGTAAAGGTTTTTTGTCGTGAAAAAATCAAACATTCTGAAAAAAACTTTTGGAACACTCAAATCCAAAAGGCCTACAAAAGAAATGCTTGAGGAAGCAGATAGAGAACTTGGCATAGACGCATGAACACTTGATGCACTAGCCCAGTTTTTCAAGCTCATCAAAAACCCGTGAAGCAATAAAGGATTTTCCCCCTTTCACGGCCACAATTTTCTGTTTTGAGACAAGCACAACGCTGGTTTCGCCAGAGCCAACCGGGTTTTTTGCCACGTCGTTTGCAACGACGAGCTGCAAAGAATGCCTTTCAAGAAGTTCTTTTGCCTTTTGTGCAAGCTCTTTTTCACCTGCGCCTGCAAGAGCCTTGAAACCTACAATTGTCAGCTTTGGAAATTTTTGCCGCACTTTTTCAAGCAACTTTTTCTGCGGAACAAGTTCAATGGAAACTTTTTTTGACGAATCAAGTTTTCCTGAAAACTTTTTCACGGAAAAATCAGAAATAGCGGCAGGGCATAGAAAAATGCCACAGCCGCTTGAAAGTTCTGCAAGGACTTTTTTTTCAAGGCCAGGGGCAGAAGAAAAAGTGAAGGATGTTATGCACGCCTCAACAACACCTGTATTATGTAGAAGAGTCACTTGTGCTCCGCGCCTGTATGCTTCACGGGCTAATTCCAAGCCGGTTTTGCCGGAGGATTTTGTTGCCAAGACTTTTGTTGCGTCAATTTCTTCTTCCGTTCTGCCGGAAGCGACAACGACTTTTTTTCCTGCAAGTGATTGCTTTGTCAGCGCTCTTTCTGCTTCAAGGCAGATTGTCTCTATTTCTGCAAGCTTTGCTTTTTCCTCTGAAAGCAGCGGGGCAATGATTTTTACCCTGTTCATTGACTCGAGTTTTCGCAGGTTGTCCTTTACAATCGGGTGATCGTACATTGGCTGGTGCATGGCTGGTGCGATTAAGACAGGCACGCCTTTTCCTATGGCAATTGTTGCAAAAGTAGCCACGGGCGAGTCGTCTATTCCCATCGCGATTTTTGAGATAGTGTTTGCTGTAGCCGGGGCAATGAGCAGTAAATCCGCTTTGCCTTTTCCCCCGAAAAACTTTACATGCTCTATTTTGCCAGTGATTTCGGAAATGACTTTTTTCCCGGAAGCAAACTCTAGGAGCTTTTCACCGGTCATTTCAAGTGCTGCCTTGCTTGCAACAACCTGCACGCCTGCCCCCCTGCGCACAAGCTCCCTTGCCAGGTCAAAGGCGCGCACGCAGGCAACGCTTCCCGTGATGCCTAAAACAACAAGTTTTCCTTTTAAGTAATTGCTTTTGGGGGCAAGAATTTCTTCCATTAAAAATGATTGGGAAACTTAAAGATTAAAAGCAGTCAGGTGCACTCGTAGGAAACCGTGAGACTGGATGAACTGGCCATGCCTGAATCATAATGGGACTCAGGATTGTCCGCAGGGGGAAATTCCAGGTAATAACCTTCTTCACTTGGCAGTATCAATACTTGCCCAACCAGGTAGAGGCCTGCCGGGACTGAGTTGTACTGCGAGCCATGGCACGGGCTTGGGTCAAAGTAACGCGTTATACCAGTCGGTTGACTTATTGGCACATATTCAGTGAAAGCCGGGGCATTAAACTTATTAGAATCCCATCTCCGCTGCTCATTCTCATTCCTTGGTATATTCCTGCTTTTGTATAATGCTGGAACCAGTTTCATGCTTGTATTTTCCCTCACCAAACTCGGCCCACATTGATAAAGAAAAACCTTGCATGAAGCGCCTGGCAAGGATATTATTCCGCCACTTTTTGGGAGATCATTGGCTGGCAGGCTCTTGTCAATAAGAACAACCGTGTCAGTGATTTTCTGCCTCTGTGCAATGCTTTGCTCCTGTGCAATTGCAGGATTTGCCAATTGCCCTAGAAAAAAACCTGCAGAAACGAGCACGACTGCAAAAACAACTGCCGCGACCAAGAGTTTTGGAACCTGCATGAAGAAAAACCGCTTTTAAGAATATAGGAAAACATTGTTTAAAATACTTGCGCCAAGCTTTCTTTTAAAGGAAAAAAAGGTGATTTTTAGTGCCAGTAGTTGAAGTAAAGTGGCTTGAAGGCCGGAGCACAGAGCAGAAGAAGAAGCTCATTGAAGGCATTTTCCGCGTGTTTGAGGAAAACGGGGTCAAAAAAGAAAGCCTGCATGTAATCATCGAAGACGTGCCGAAAACAAATTGGGGGATGAACGGCAAACCCGTTTCAGGGAAATAAAAAAAACGCTTAGCTTGGGTGAACCAAAAAATGCAGTTGTCAAACATTGCCCTTTCATACCTTGTTTTGGAAACAAAAAAAACCCTGGAAGGCTCGATTGTCAGAAAAGTCCAGGAACTGCAAAATAATTCTTCGTTCAAGTTCAAGCTGCAGTCAAAAGAAGGCACAAAAGACCTCGTGGTCGGAAAAGGCTTTTTCTTCCTCACAAACCACCGCTTGCCCGTAACCGAAAAGCCGTCGAATTTCTGCCAGCGCTTAAAAAAACACCTGCTCAACAAAAAAATCCTCGAAGTAAAACAGCATGGCTTTGAAAGGATAGTCACAATCAAGTTGGAAGGAAAAAGCCTGTCACTCGAACTTTTCCACAACGGCAACGTTGTCCTGCTTGACGAGAACAACGTTATAATTGACGCACTTGAATTACAGGAATTCAAGGACCGCGCAATCAAAAAAAAACAGCCATACGCGTTTCCACCAGGAAGGGGGATTTCACCGCTTGAACTTTCTTCCGAAAAAATAATGGAGTTTTTCAGGAATTCCGACAAGGATGCACTCCGCGCCCTTTTTGAGTGTGCAAACATTGCCCCGGAGATTGCAGAAGAAATATTTTTTTCCACAAAAATCCCAAAAGACACTCCAGCAAAAAAAATTTCAGAAAAACAAGCACAGGCAATTGCGCAAAAAGCAAAAGAGTTTTACCTTGTGTCTTCAGAAAAATATTCACCTGTTTCCATGAAGGGAATTATTTTCCCGTTTCCCCTCAAATCAAAGCCAGATGCAGAAAAAATTGAGTCTATAACGGTTTTTTTGGACGATGCTTTTTCCAGCCAGCTTGGTGAAATGCTTGCAGGCACAACTGGGAACCAAATAAGCCAGGAGAAAAAAAAGCTTGAGTTTTTGAAGAATGAACAGGAAACCGCGCGCATGCGGCTTGAGGAAGTTGCAGAAACGAGCGCAAAAAAAGCAGAGCTGATTTACGCGAACTATTCGGAAATCCAGAATGTTCTTTCGGCAATCAGGCCAATGGAAAAGCAGGGAAAAAACAGCCCTGAAATAATGGCTGGATTGAAGAAATTGCTTGGGGAGCACGTGGCCTCCAAGGTAAACGCCATTGATTTAAAGAAAAAAGAAGTGACACTTGAACTCTAAAAAATCTTTTTCTTAGTTCTTGTCCTGGCCTACTTCTCTTTCGTCAACAATGAAGACATCGCTTACAGCCGTGACTGCGGAGTATGGGATATTGATTATCCTGTCGCCTGTCCCGATTCTCTTTATGAGTTTGCTGTCGCGGTCAACTTCCACAACGAGGGATTCAATGTTCCCGCTTGCCGGGTCAACCATCATGTCAGTGAGTTTCCCCACTTCGTCTCCCCTGTTGGTGATGACTCTTTTTGTAGCCAGTTGCCTTGCAATCGTGTATTTGTACATGTTTAACAACCTCTGCACAAAGAAAGTGTTAACTTATTTAAAAACTTATCCCGCAAAAAACTATACATAAAAGACTATACCTAAAGCATTCTTTGTTTTTAGCGTTTCTTTTAACTTTATTATTACACAACAACAGGTTTACTCTAAAACAGGTTTTTTAATGCAACAAGGGGAAAAAACTATGCCCAAGCAGGAAGGAAAAGAAAAAGCAACACTCCCTGATTATGTAGTAAAGCAGTTGAAGCATAAAAGATATGGTATTGTGGGCAACCATTCTGCTGTCCAGATTTGCACTTACAACAAGGAAGCCATCAAGGGTGGTGAAAAACACGCCTGTTACAAGCAAAAGTTTTACGGCATTGACTGCCACCGCTGTGCCCAGGTTTCTCCAAGCGTTATGTGGTGCAACGAGAATTGTGTTTTTTGCTGGAGGCCAATGGAGTTCATGAAGGACGTCAACCTTGACAACAAGGTGATTGACGAGCCGGCAGAAATCATCAAAGGCGCGATTAAGGAAAGGCAGAAACTCCTCACAGGCCTTGGTGGATTACCAATGCTTGATAAGGAAAGGTTTGCAGAGGCACAATTGCCTTCTCATTGGGCGATTTCCCTTAGTGGTGAGCCTACGCTCTACCCAAAAATCTGTGAAATGATAGCAGAAATCAAGGCACTGCCTTCAACGAAGTCAGTTTTTTTGGTGACAAATGCACAATTGCCTGACGTGTTTAGGAAAATGGCTGCAAACCAGAGTTTCTGGCCCACCCAGTTGTATGTTTCCCTTGACGCGCCGAATGAGGAAATGTTCAAAAAAATCAACAGGAGCATTTACAAGGACGGGTGGAAGAGGCTTAATGAGTCACTTGGGATAATTGGCCCCCTTGCCACGAGGAAAATAATCAGGATGACGATTATCCGCGGTGTCAACGACCAGCCAGAGCATTACGCCGACTGGACCCGGATAATCAAGCAGGCTAACCCTGACTTTGTCGAAGTAAAATCCTACATGCATATTGGGATGAGCCGCCAAAGGCTTTCACGCGGACACATGCTTTCACATGAAGAAGTCAGGGCTTTCTCAAATGGGCTTAATGAACAGCTTGGATACATTTTCAAGGATGAGTCTGAGCGCGGTAGAATCACTCTGCTTGTACGGCAGGACTATAAGGACAAGTCAACGTTCCTTGATTTTGCCAACTCAAAGCAGTCAAACTGAATTTTGGAAGCAGTTATTCCCTATTTTTCGTTGATTATGCGCTTGATTTTCTTTGGCTTTACGGACTGCTTTTCGTTGTAGCCCTCCATGAAACCAGCTTCGCCTGGCCCCATTTCGTCATCTTCAAGCATTTCCTCTACTTCTTCGCTGTCGTAAGGGTCTTCTTTCATTTCCCCTTCAGTTTTTGGTTTTTTTTTCTTCTGCATACAAAAGCTCTTTGTGTAATGGTGTTTTAAATTTTTTTCACGCCCGTGCAGCCTGGAAATGCGATGCAGCCCCAAAAAGACCCGAATTTCCCCTGCCTTGCAACCGTGGTTAGGCCGCAGTCTGGACAGCTGGGTGGATTTATTTTTGACCTTGAATGCCTCGAACAGACAGGCTGTTTTAATGAATTGAGTTTTGTTGCAGGGCTTGCGCACGCGGCACAGTTCATGAACAAACAAACATTCAGCGTGTTTAAAAACTTTTCACGAGGGTTTTACCCGTTCAAGCTTGGTTTTTTTCGGCGGCTCAACTGGTGGTTTTTTTCTGCCCTTAAAGTACAGGCCTGCAAGAACAAGCAAGGCAAGCGGGACAACCACTACTGGGATTTCGAATTTTGATTTTTGTTCTGAAAGCAAAAGAATTTTTTCACTCAAAACAATTGCCTCAACGTATTCTTTTGCAGAAAGTTTTTGTGAAGCCTGTTCAAGCAGCTCTTTTGCCTCCACGCCAAAAATGTTTTTTGCCTTGAGCTGTGCAAGGCCGTACACGGTGTATGCCTGCTCGCGCACCCAGTCAAGGTCTTTTGACAGCTCGTCATCGATTTTTTTCACACTTTCAAAATCTTTTTCAGCCCCCTTTGCGGATTTCACTGCATTCAAAACCAGTGGAAAAGCAAAGTTTGAGTCCGGGCCATCAAGCCCTTCAAGCAGGCCTGAATAATCCTTTGTTTCAAGCGAGTCAAGCTGCAGCAATAACCTGTCAATTCTTTCGCTTGTAGTTGGAAAAAAGTGGTTCACAAGCTCTGCCCGGAAGGCCTCTTCAAAACCACGCAGTTTTTCTGCCTTCAAAGGAATGCCTTCAAGGGTTTGGCTGTACAACTCAAAAAAATATTTTTTTTCCCCAATGATTTGCCTGCTTTTTTCCATTGCCTGTTTTTCCATTGAGTAAAATGCAGAGTTCATGTCAGTGAAAACTGAAAAGGCCTTGTTGAAGTCCCCAAGGCCAATATAAAACATGGTTTCTTTTTCTGCTTCAAAAAAATTTTCTTTTTGTGGAAAAACTATTTCAAAGTCTTTTTCAAGAGAAAGAAAAACCGCGGCACCCTGTTTGAGCCTGTTTATTTCGCGTGACAAAACGTCCTTTGCCTGCGGCGCTTCAACCGCGTTTAACGTGCTTTTTACCTGCATTAGGCCTTCAAAGCCAATTAATTGGCTGTTGAGCTGTGCTTTGGCCTTGTTTGCCGCAAAACGCAGTTTTTCTGAATCCTTTTGAAAGCCAAGTGATTCCAAAAAAAGAGCGCTTTCCTCAAGGCCCTTGATTTGTGAAAGAATCTCTTCGCGCAAAGAGCTTTCGGCAAACTGGTTTTTCTGCAAAGAGTCTTCCTCGGCTAAAAGCAACTGAACCTGCACGGACAGTTCAAGAATCTCTTCTATGGTTGCCTCGTTTTTAAAATCCGCACTTTCATTTGCAGCAAGCAGGCTTTGGCGGAGCAAACTTGCTTTTGGCCTGATTGAAGAATTCTCTGATGACTCAAGCAAAGCTATTTTTTCCAAAAGGCCATCAACAAATTCCTGCCAGAAAATTGAATAGTTTTTTGCACGCACTTCAAGGAGAACCGTTTTTTCCTCAGAGGGCTCAAAGTCTTTTACAGACAGAAAAACGCCTTTGTTGGCGGATTTTTCTGCGGTTATTTTATCCCCGCCTATCGTGTATGCAGAGCCAAGCACGAAACTGCTCTCGTCAACAGGCAATGGGGCAAGTGCTTTCACTTCTTCAAGGCCAAACGGCGTGTTGTTTTTCAGTTTGACAAAAAAAATGTATTTCACCGTGTTCTGGTCCAGGTATTCTGATTGCATGCCGGAAAAAATTAGTTCAAGCGGCTTGTTTATTGCAAAGAAAACCGTTGCAGTGTCTTTTGGAAAAACGTTTAGGAGGCTGAACTCTATGCCATTGTTTGCCTGCGTGAATGACACTTCCTGTTCCCTGAAAAAAACCTTTGTGCGTGCCAAATCCGCCTGCACCGGCAGGCTTGCCGGAACAATTAACTCCGGAAAAGAACCGTTCGCGTCAATGGTTACCTGTTTTTCAAAAAACGCGTTTTCAACAGAAACACTTATCGGCTTTGTTTCTTCAGTTGTTTTTGCAAAAACACCGCTTGATTCAAGCACCAGCACACTTGAGCCAAGCGGGACGAAATTAAGGTCAACCGTCAAGAGCGCCTTTTCAGCATGATAGCCTGAAATGTTGGGAGTTGCGTACTCTGTTTGTGGCAACTGGAATAGCTGCGCGTTTACGGAAAATGAAACGCCAATGTCAACTGGTTCAATGAGGTTTTGTGCAGTTATTTTTGTTTTCTGCAAATTAAAAGAATTCGCCCTCACTTTGGAATCTGAATAAATCTCCACTGAAGAATTTTTTTCAAGATGCCGCTTGAACGCGTTTCTTAGTTCTTCCCGCGCTTCAAAAAGGATTGAAGACGAGGTGTTGGAAAGTTCCTGCAGTAAACTTGCCGCGCGGAGGGAAAGAACCCCGCCTTCAAAAAAACTTTCAAGGCGGCTTAGTTTTCCGGAGATTTCTTCAAAGGCACTTTGTGAGAGCTTGTCAGAGCCGGCAAAAGAAATTTTTTCCATAGTGGAAAGCATTTTTTTTATAGCCGCGTAGTTTGAAGCAACATCCAATGCGCCTGGCAGGTAATTGAGTTCTGAAAGGGTTTTTTCCTTGATGGCGCTGCACTCTTGTGCAAGGCTTATGGGGCCATGCGAATCAATGGATTCTTTGAGGCGCCCAAAAACAGTTTCCAGGTCAGAAAAATCCGAGTTGGCTTCAAAAAAATCTTCAAGCTCTTTCATGCATTCACCAGCTTCTTTGAGGGCAAGGGCATTTGCCGCCCCTTTGTCTTTGATGGCAAGTTCAAGGCGGTTGTAGTTTTCCACTGTTTTTTTGCACAAAACAAGCGATTGTACTGCAGTGCCCGCTTCCCTGAATTGCTGTACGGCAAACTTTGTTTCTGCAGCGGCTGACAGCGCTTCATCCCCAAAGGGGGAAAAATCCGCTGAAAGCTTTTTGCTGATGAAACCCACTTTTTCAGTGCAGGTGCTTTTCAGGCCCTCTGTAACGTTCTGTGAATGGTATTCAATCGATTCTCCAAGGCGGGTGGTTTTTGCAAGGAATTCTTTGAGCGCCCCGGTTTTCTCCCCAAGTGCAACACCGCCCATAATGCTTTTTGTCTTAAGGTCAAAAAAACCTGTTTTCAGGAAGGCAAGCTCTTTTGAAGAATCACTCTTGATTGTGGAAAGGTCTTTGAGCACCGAATCACTTGAGCCAATTGTGGAAGAAAAGCCTGTGAGGAGTGCAAGCTGTGCCAAAAAACCCTGGTCAAACTGAGAGTAAGTCGCGTCATCAATCAACATTATTTTTTCCTCAACGGCTGAGAGTTCACCCTGCACTTGTTCTTCAAGGATAGTTATTTTTTCTTTGACGTTTTTTTTGTGGAAATTCTCCGTGATTACAAGGCTGGAAAATTTTTTCACTGTCGAGTTTTTTGTTCCCGCAAACCAGTTGAACGAGTCAAAAAACTCGAAAGAAGGAACGGATTGAAGCACGTTTACGGAGCGCTCTGTTTCAAAAAAGTTTTTCAGAAAAGAAAAAGACTTGGTGTAGGCGTCTGAGATGAATGCAAACACGAAGTTCGTCTTGAGTTTTGAAAGTATTTTGTCATCAAAATAATCAACCGCGTCAAAAATCGTTGTCTCCTTGATTATGTTTTCCGAAAAACCGGTTTTTGCCGCCAAGGCGGAGAATTTTTGCGCGCTTGAAAAGTATTGTGCTGCAAAGCTTGCCCCTGTTGTTGACTGGCTGTTGATTGCGTTTAAGTTGTCATTTAAGAGGACATAGTCTTCGAAGAGCGGTTCCTCTTTTATCAGGTCAATTCTTTCAAGTTCAAGATCCGCTTTTTCAACCAGGATTACTGCAAACGCAATCTGGTGGGCTTTCTCTATTTCTTCAAAGCCTTTTGAGGCCGAGTGGTTGAACTCGTTCACAAGCCTGTCAATGCCGCCAAGGTTGTTGCCGCCAGAGCATGCCTTGTTGATTTCCCGCACTTTTTCAAGTGCCTTGTTGAAGTAAAGCCAGGAAAGCGCGACACGGTTTTTGAATTCGCCAAGAGCCGCTTTGGAAGTTGGCGAGAGCTCTGAATAATCAAGTGAAAAGTTTTCCCCAAACTTTTTTAGGCATTCTTCCTGCGAATCGCATTCTGGAATGTCCAAGGCTGAGTGAGAGGTCAGGTCAACGCACGCAAGGCGCTCTTCGATTCCGGCTTCTTGCACGCAGGCAGACAAAAAAAACAGAAAAAACCCGAAAATGGGCAGGATTTTGTGGTTCACGCAAAAAAAGAAGCGCAAAACAAATAAAATAACTTCGTCAATTGACGAATGAGTAGTTCGTTTGTTTTAATAAATAACGGATCAGCGAAACTTCCACTATTGTTAATGGAAGCGCATTGCTTCCACTATTACACGTCGTAGTACATGTGGAATTCCCACGGGTGCGGCCGGAGGGCGACTTGCTGAATGTCTTTTTCTTCTTTTATTTTAATCCACTCGTCGATGAGGTCTTGTGTGAAGACGTTTCCTTCAAGCAAAAACGCGTGGTCTTTTTTCAGCGCGGCAAGTGCTGCTTCAAGTGAGCCTGGCACTGAACGAACTTGTTTTAGCTTGTCTTTCGGCAAAGCATAAAGGTTATCGTCAACTGGGTCTGGTGGCTCGATTTTTTTCTTTACTCCGTCAAGGCCTGCCATGAGCATTGCAGAAAACGCGAGGTACGGGTTGCAGCTTGGGTCTGGGCAGCGGAACTCTATCCTGCGGGTTTTGGGGCTTTCGTGGTAAGCAGGAATCCTGATTGCCGCACTCCTGTTGCGCTTGCTGTAAACCAAATTAACCGGTGCTTCAAAGCCCGGCACGAGGCGCTTGAACGAATTTGTTGTCGGGGCAACCAGTGCAATGAGTGCATCAGCGTGCTTGAGAATCCCCCCAAGGTAATGAAGTGCAGTCTCGCTTAGGCCTGCATAACCGTTTCCGTAAAAAAGATTTGTGCCGTTTGACCATAAACTCTGGTGCACGTGCATGCCTGAACCATTGTCGTTGAAAAGCGGCTTTGGCATGAAGGTTGCTGTCTTGCCGTGTTTTTTCGCCATGTTTTTCACGATGTATTTATAGAGCATGACTTTGTCTGCCATTTTTACAAGCGTGTCAAAGCGCATGTCTATTTCGCACTGCCCGCCGGTTGCAACTTCGTGGTGGTGAGCCTCAATTTCTATTCCTGCACTCATCATTGCAAGTATCATCTCGCTCCTGATTTCCTGCAGTGAGTCAACCGGCGGGACAGGGAAATAGCCCCCCTTGTGGCGCGGCTTGTGCCCAAGGTTGGCCACGATGCCGTTTTCGCCGACACCGTTTCCTGAATTCCAGATTCCTTCATGAGAGTCAAGATAATAATAGCCAGAGTACTCATTTTGGCCAAACCTCACGCTGTCAAAAATAAAGAACTCGGCCTCGGGGCCGAAAAAAGCCTTCTCCGCAATCTTTGAATCCTCAAGATATTTTTCAGCTTTTTTTGCAACATAGCGCGGGTCGCGTGAATAAAACTCTTTTTTTATCGGGTCCTTGATGTCACAAACCATGCTCAGCGTGTGCGCATGGAACGGGTCAGAAATGAAAGTTGAAACGTCCGGGATGACAAGCATGTCTGACTCGTTTATCTCCTGAAAACCGTGGATGCTTGAACCGTCAAAGCCAAGACCATGGTCAAGAGTAGACTGGCTTAACTCCTGCATTGGAATCGTGAAGTGGTGCCATATTCCAAGCAGGTCAGTAAACTTCAGGTCCAAAAGCTTCAAATCATTCTTTTTTGCAAAATCCAGTGCCTTCTCAACACTCAAAAAAAATACCCCCGGCAAATACAAAACGAGAACAAGAAAAGATTGTTTTGCTTAAATAAAAGCATTTTCGAGAAAAAATGCAATATTTGTTTAAAAAAAGGACGTTTAATTTGTTATTTGTTTAAATTTCACGGGGTTTTGGTGGTTTTTTTGGACAAACAAGCAGGTGCAAAAACCGAGTTTGACGAGCTTGATTTCCGGCTTTTGTCTGCGCTAAGTGCAAATTCGAGGCTTTCTTTGCGCAAGCTTGCACAAAAAGTTGACGCAAGCCCTGGCACGGTCATGCACAGGCTGAAGAAGCTTGAGGCAAGCAGGGCTATCCGAAAATACTCGGTTTTGGTTGATTACGACGTGCTTGGGTTTGATCTTTCAGCGATAATCAAAATCAATGTTGCAAAAGGAAAACTTTTCGAGGTTGAAAAAAAAATCGCGACACACCCAAACGTGTGCAGCGTCTTTGACGTGACGGGAATTTCAGACATCGTTGTGGTTGCGCGTTTCAAGACGCGCGCAAGCCTGGATGCTTTTTTAAAAAAAATTCAGACATTTGACTTTGTGAAAAGGACAGAAACAGCAATCATCCTTAACACAATCAAAGAGGACACTGTGAATTTCTAGGCAGCAATATTTATGTGAAAAAAACCCACAGGAAATAAAGTGTCAAAAGCAGTATTCCCTCGTCCAGTTTGTAGAACACGACAAGGATTACAAACGCGAGAACTGCAAGGGAAATAATGCCTTTGAGTGGGACTACAAAAAAACCAAACAAAACGCCGAGGAAAAAAACCACGAGGATTACAGTGATTATTTTTTGGGCAATTATCGCAAATGTTTTTGCTACCCCGTTAAGAAAATCCCATACAATGCTCATAAAACGTACCTAAAAGTGATTGATTCAAAGGGCATAAAAAACCCGCTTTACCAGCGGGTTTTTTCCTTCCCGTCAATGAAAAAAATCCGCCAGCTTTACACTGGTTTTAGCGGATTTTTTGAGTTGTTAAAAAAGCCTTTTCTGTGAAACGATTTTATTGAATTCTTTTTCCACTGTGTGGTGGTTCACGTGCGTTTTGTGGTGGCGAAAACCCCCGCCGAAAGAAGCGGGTATGTGAAGCAGTTCGTGGATTAAAGTTTTGGTTTGGTCGTCTTGACTTTGGCGGAAAAATTTTTCCGAAATGAGTTCTATTGTGTAGAATGGTTTTTGCAGCATGCCCGTCTGCATTGCTTTTCCCATTGTGTGTATGCGTGCAATTGTGCGCCTTGACTTTGAACCCTGGCTCACAATTACGGAAACGCGCTCGGTGTCAACGTGTGAAAGGGCAAGTGCTTTTGCCAGGTCGCGTGTGCGGATTGTCCAGTCGGAGGAATATTCGTACTTCATTTAGAACTTCCACTTGATTGAGCAGCCGATTGCGTTTGCTTCCTGGACCTTTGGTTTTTTCCCACTCAAAACCGAGTCAATTGCGTGGCGCAAGTCATGCGATGAAACCTTGTAGTGGTCCTGCCAGTTGTCGTCCACGCGCCCACGGTACTGGAGCACGCGGTTTTTGTCAAACACAAAACAGTCGGGAGTCACCTGTGCGCCAAAAGCTTTTGCGGTTTCCTGGCTTTCATCACGCAGGTACGGAAAATTGAAATTTTTTTCTTTTGCGCGCGAACCCATTTTTTCAAAAGAGTCATCCGGGTAGCCTGTTGCGTCGTTTGAATTGATTGCAATTATTTGTGCACCCTTGTGCCCGAAGTCTTTTTGCAGAGAAATTATCCTATCCTGGTAGGATTGTGCATATGGGCAGTGGTTACAAGTGAAAATAACCACAAGGGCTTTTTTGTCTTCAAATTCTTTTTCGGAATGGTTTTTCCCGTCAACGCCAGGCAGGTTAAAGCCCGGCATTTTTGAACCGATTGCAAGTCCCTTTCCTTTTTCAGCAAGCATCCAAAAACCACCAGCAAATAGAATTGCAGGCAAAAAATAAAACAGGGTTGGTAAGTTTTTCAGTGCTCTTCTATAACAATGCTTGGCGGGTTTGCAAGGTCGCTTGATAGTGGCTTTAGGCTGAAGGTTACCCAGATGGAGCCGACTTTTTTGTTGTTGTGCAATAAATCTATTTCGCCCTGGCGAGCAGTATTTCCTTGCGGGTCAACTGTCTGTTTCCCCCAAAACAAAGTGGAGGGGAAAACGTTTGAGTGCCTGCCCTTGTAGTGAAGCTTTAACTCGTATTCTGCGAATAAACTTGAAAGTTTTCTTTCAAGGGTTGGAAAATAGTGAGTATAGCTTGTAGTGCCGTCCGCTTCGACTTCCTGGAAAAGCCTTGCTGCTTCTTCGCGGATTCTTTTTTTTAGGATAACCATGTCAGGCTTCATAAAAAAACACTACTGCATAGGAGTATTAAAAACTATTTTTGCAGGGGGTTTTAGCTTCACATTAGCTGTTCAAACATTGCCTTGATTTCGTCGCTTGCGCGCTCGGGTGACCAGGGGGGGTTAAAGGTCATCTGGACCTGGGCGTCTTTTACACCAGGCATTTTTTTTATTGTTTCCTTGACGCTTGAAAGAATCATTGGCCCAACCGGGCAGGCGGGGGAAGTGAAGGTCATTTTCACCCAGGCAACCCCGTTTTCAAACTTAACCTCATAGATAAGCCCAAGGTCAACTATGTTCAAATTGAGTTCCGGGTCAAAAACTTTTTTTAACTCACCACGAATTTTTTCTTCCATTCCATAAACGGTGCTTTCCATAAAAACTTTTGCAGAAATGGTTATTAAAAAACGAAACAGTTGGTTTAAAAAAAAACTGCTGCCTGTTTTGGGTATAACAGGTGGCTCTTTTTGGCAAAATTCAGGATTGAATTCAAAAGAAACGAGTGCATCGGGGCAGGCCCATGTGCTGCAGTTGACCCTGAAGATTTTGAGATTTCCCCAAACGACGGCAAAGCTGATTTAAAGGGCGGAAAAGAAGAAGGCGGGTTATGGGTAAAAGAAATCGTGGCAGATTCTGCTGACAAGGCAATGCAGGCAGTTGATGTTTGCCCTGTTGCAATTATCAGTGTGAAAAAAATCCAGGACTAGGATTTTTGGCGGCTATTTTTCCCATGGATGGCAAGTATTTCGAGTTTTTTGACAGGTCAAATTCCATTGAAAAGTACGATTTTTTCCTAAAAAACATGGGCGCAGAAACCACTCTTGAAAAAGAAGTGGAAAAAGCACTCCAAAGAAAGCAAACTGCACGGATTCTGGACATCGGGTGCGGTGAAGCCCAGGCCCTTTCAGAACTGAAAAAAAAGTTTGGAAAACAAGTCCACACTATTGGAATTGACTTGCTTGATTCAGGAAACCCTGATGAATTCATCAAGGGAAACGCAGCAGAAGTTAACTTTCCAAAAGACGTTGACTTGGCAGTTTCTTTTCGCGCCATGCACTTGCTCCACCCGTTAAAAAAAGTGTTTGAGGCATCATGCAAAAGCCTCGCTCCGCATGGAAAAGCATTTTTTTCTGTGCGCTGCCAGCAGATAGCCGGAGGGCAGTTATTATTTCACGGGAACCTCGACTCGGTAGACATGAGTTTTTTGAAGCAAATCGCAAAGGAAGGAAAGTTTTGCAAAGCTAAGATAAGGGCGGTTGAAGTCAAAGAGCCAAAAGAAGTCATGATTATAGACCCAATAACTGGGCTGAAAAGCAGGGCAATTCTTGAAATACTCCAAGGAATGAATTTTTTCATTGAAAAGGAATGACTATTAGGCTTCTGTCAAAAAAAGTCAGTGGTTTTGCCCCACTTATTGTCACCACGAAAACATCCTCTATCCTTATTCCAAACTCGTTTTTGTAGTAAAGCCCAGGTTCAACTGTCACCACGTCGTTTTCCTTTAAAGTGTCAGCGGAAGTTTTTTTCAGGTAAGGCTTGACATGGATTCTTTTGGCTACTCCGTGCCCCAAACCGTGGACAAAATGGGAAACCTCGCTTCCAAGAGCAGTGCATGCAGCCTCGTAAGGCGCGATTGCAGGACTTGCGGCTTTTACAAGGTTTTTTCCTGCGGTTTGGGCGTCTAAAACCAGGCTGTAAAGTTCCAGGTCCTTTTTGGCAGGGGTTCCAAGAAAAACTGTGCGCGTAAAATCACTACAATAACCATTCACTTTTACACCAAAATCAATGACACAAAAACCATTGGTTAGGGGCAAAATTGGCTTGTGGTGTGGTTCACTCCCGCCTGGCCCTGAACCAACAATGGTTGGAAACGCAGGCTTAAGCCCTTGCCCATTGGTTTTGGCGGAAATGAATCTTGAAACGTCTTTTTCACTTGAAAAGTCTGAAAATTTTGCGACGACCTGGCTAAAAATCTCTTCAGTTATTTTGCATGCTTTTGCTATTGAAGAAATTTTATCCGAATCCACATAGGAGGAAAGTGAAGAAAGAAATAAAAAAACAAAAAAAAACGCTGAAAAACAAGGAAATGCAAAAAGGACTAAAAAAAACACAGTTTATTTATGTATACAGTTAAATTCAGTGACTGGCTGGAAGAAATCCGAAAGCCAGTTTTCCACAGGCTAAAAAAATCGCTTTTTGACGAAAATACGGTAGAAATTTTTTGCATACAAACAAATTTCAAAAAAAAACCCACACTTGTTTAAAAAAAAACATGGCCACCCACAGCCCCCGCCACAACCCCATAAAACCCCTAAAAACAGCCAATAAACGCAAAATAACCACAATAGCTAGCTGGTTTGAAAAACAAACATAGTGAATAAAAAACACACACTAAATAACAACCACAGATACATAAAACTATTCGGAAAACTAACAAATTCCAACTTTAATCCTTTATCTTGCCACCAATATAGGGCACTGGCACCAGATAGCCCATCATAGCCCATGCGAAAAATATAAAAAGAGTTTTTGTTTGGAAAAAAAGTTTTAGTAAAATAATTATGTAGCAGGGTTATGGGTTGATTATCAGCGGGATAGTGGTTTTATGGGCATTTTCGCGAATTCTGACTAAAATCTTGCCCACATTGGCTTTTGAATGCCCGGATTTGACGATTTGAGCCACATTCAACCCTTTGTCAAAGAGTTTTCCAAGAATATCGTCTATTGCCGAATATGGCAGGCCCAGTTCTTTCTCGTCGGTCTGGCCTTTCCAGAGCTCTGCGGAGGGGGTTTTTGCAAGAACCTGCAGCGGAAGTGTTCTGTAACTGGCAAGTTCATACACTTGCTTTTTCCAAAGGCCCCCTATTGGAAGAAAATCTACCGCCCCGTCACCGTACTTAGTGAAATACCCCAAGGTTAATTCTGTGCGGTTTCCGGTTCCTGCAACCAGGCAATCACTGGAATTGGCGTAATTATAGAGCAAAATGGCCCTTATGCGCGCGATTGTGTTTGAATTGGCGGTTTTGCTTTGATTCCACCCGGTAGCTGAAAATGCTTTTACCATGGCTGAAAGGTCTTTTTTATATGTTTTAACACCAAGGTTTGTTGCCACTAGTTGTGCATCCTTTACAGAAGCAGCTGTGCTTGTGCCCCCCAATGGCAAAATCAGCCCTGTAACGTTTTTTGGCCCGAGGGCTTGCGCTAAAAGCGAGCAGACAAGAGACGAATCCACTCCGCCACTTAAACCAAGCACTGCCCTTTTTTTGCCTGAAGAATGAAAAAAAGCCCTTATTCCACGAATAAGGTTAGTATTCGTTTTTTTTATTTCCATGAAAACCAGTCAAAAACCAGTTTGATTATTGGAGGATATAGTTATCCCTGCAGGATTCAGAACAAAACCTTCGTTCGTAAACGCTTGCACCCGTGGTGAAAAATTTTGCACAATTTAAGCATTTTGCCTCCGTTGTTGAAAAATGCCTGGCCCTTTCTTCTGCTGCACTCGAATCGCGACCCAAAATCCCACCTCAAAGAAGTTTACCTAAAAAAAATGAATAAAAACCTTTTCAAGACCCCTTCACGATTTTAAGGACCATGACAATATCATCCAGGTAATAATCCGGCTTTATTTTCCCCTCCGGGAAAACCTGGCCATACCTTGCAAGGGCGGCTTTCATCCCCATTGCCTTTGCGCCTTCAATGTCCCGTGAGGGGTTATCACCGACAAAAAGCACTTCTTCAGGTTTAATTCCTAGTTTTTTTAGAGCCATTGTGAATGGCCTTTTGTCTGGTTTTGGTTTCTTTGCGTCCCCCAAAGTGATGACTATTTTGAAAAAATCCGCCAAGCTCATTTCGCTAAGCCGCATCCAGGCCTTGAGCTTTGGCGCGTCACTCACAACACCAAGAACAAGCCCTTGTTCTGTAAGCTTTATGAGCGTCCGCCTTACTTTCGGATATGGCTCCAAAAAACCATACTGGACTTTTCTATAAGATGCTATAGCGCTTGAGAGAATGCGAAAATCCACGCCCCCAGTGTATTTTTTGAGGAATATCTGGAAAATTTTAGGGTTTTCGATACCGTGCACCTGGTAAAGCTCAAAAAGATTGCCATACGCCTCGCTTTGTTTCATTTCAAGGCCCGCGTCAATCATTGCGGAAATTGCTGCCTCGCAGCTCATGCGCTTCATTTTCATGAAGTCAATCAGGGTATTGTCAAGGTCAAAAATAACTGCTTTTATCATAAACAAAAATAAACAGGAACAAAAAAGGTTATTTGTTGGTCTGTTGCCGGGTTTTCTTGAACACAGCGTTAAATTCCGAGAGATCTTCTTCCGTAAGGCCAAGGCCACGGAGTTTTTCGACGTGTTCCACCAAACTCATTTTTTGGAACTCTTTTTCCCAAGCAACCAGTTCAGGGGTTTTGGGGAGGGCTCTTCCCTCGTGTTTTTTGCGCAACATAAATAACAAACCTTGTGTTAAACGTTTAAAAAAATAACCCGGCCCTGCCTTGCGGCTTAGTTGAAAATCTTGGTAAATTTGAACCAATAAATGGGGGGACCGATTTTTAGGTTGTCAGCTATTAGCCTGAGTAGGACTTCTTTTCGTTGTTGGAGGGTATTTTTGGAATAG